>CASEHF010000014.1 GCA_949287685.1 uncultured Christensenella sp.
ACAGACACCTTGGGCACCTTTTACTTCGTGTACCCGAAACAAGACCCCCACCTAAGCCCACTATACAGCCTACTCCTCCTCCCGCTCCTCCCCATAACACTAATCTACATAATTAGGAAGACAAAACTGAAAAAGCGGAGTACAAAATAAAACTAAACCATAAATTCAAATTAAAAAAAATAACAAAATTAAAAAAATCAAGACCATAAAATTACCGTGCTTCCTTAACAAAAAAATCAGTTAAAATTAAGAAAAAATTGCGAAAATGTTGGTTTTTTCACAATTTTTTTGATTTTTTATTAATTTTTGATTTTTAACTAATTTTATTACTTAAAATATTGAGTTTGATTTTTATTTACGATTTTCTAGTATAGATTGATATAAATATACTAAATGTTGACTAGAGTGTTATTTTTCAGGGTTAGATTGCGCCTTGTCTGTTTCTTTTTTACTTTCCTCAGCTGGCAATTTTGTAGGTTTTACATCCTCGGTTTTAGAGTCTGGCTTGTTGGCGGGCTTTGTTATTTTTGGGGCAACTTTTGCAGTTTTTTCTTTAGTAGTATGCTTCTCCCCACTCAAATGTCTACCGCGTGCTAGACTCATAAGGTGCGAAATTCCACCAATTTCATCGACAGGAATACTGAATGTCATCCCTTTGCCCTCATCATCTAGCCCGCACTGTTTACAAATTGCACGCATTACTTTTTTACGAATGGTTTTTTTAACCAAAATCATCACAATTTCCTTTTCAGGCTGAATAGCCACACCCAAAAAAGTATCATTTTCGTGAATACCAGCACCACGGGCTGTGATGATTGTGGCACCCTCGGCGCCAGCGCTCTTAGATGCTGAAATCACGGGGTCGCTAAATCCCTTTTCAACAATTGTAATTATTAGGTTAAAATCTTGCTTTAGAAACATTTACACACCCTCCTTTTGGCGCCTTAAGAAATAATTAAGCATTTCGCGACTCATACTGCTCAATGGCACTGTCATAGCAAGCCCGTACGAACGGTCATTATCGGGGCAAAGCACCAAATCTAGCCCTTGCAGAGTCCTAGTCGCATTATCAGTACGAACTAGCCCTGTTATCATAGCGCAATCACGGCGGTTGAGAGCCATTAAATCAAAGGTGCGCGAATGCTCCTCCGCTTGCACAAAAGTGGTTAGATTAAACCCTTCCTTTGCGTTTTTTAAAATCTTGAGGGCTAAGTCCGCCTTATCTTGTTCCACAACACAAATCAGCATTTTAAAAGGGGATTTTTTCATTTTTGACATAACTTACTCCTAATCAAACTCAACAATATCGGCACGCACATCCTTTTCGATGAGCGCCTCCTCCTTGTCGATTTTGCGCTTGTTTATTATCTTTACAATAAGTCCTAAAATTTGAATTGTAAGTAACGGGGTCACCGCGATAAAAGCGAGTGTCCCAAAACCATATAGCATAGTATTCTCACCTAGCGCTGCACACGCTCCCATTATAAGTGGTAACACGAAGGTCGTAGCCATTGCACCAGTTGCCACACCACCAGAGTCGAACGCGATGCCCGTGAAAATAGGCGGCACAATAAACGCTAATGTAATCGCTACCACATATGCAGGGAGCAGTATGTACCAAATTGGAATTTGGAAAATTACGCGCAATGCACAAAGTCCCAAACTCACCGCAACACCTATACACATAGCGAACAATATCGTTTTTGATGAAATACGACCATCTGTAATCTGCTCAACCTGCTTTGTTAACACATGGACAGCGGGTTCTGCAAGCACTATAACGAGCCCGATAATACACGCAATAGGAATAAATAAATATGAGTACGGCCCCGAAATTAAACTTTGTCCAATGGTCGTACCTACCGGCAAAAATCCTACACTTACCCCTGTAAAAAACAGCGTTATCCCTACAAAAACAAACACTATACCCACAATTATACGCCAAACTTGTTTTGCGGGAAGTTTGAGCATTATAAACTGGAATAACAAGAAAATTGCGAGAATCGGCAATAATGCTATCGCTACTTGGCTCAGATGCTCTGGTAGTGCCTCTAGAAAACTCATACAAATCCCACCTAAATCTTGAGGCACGGTGACATAAGCACTTTCACTAGAAACCAAGGTGCTAGGGTCGACAAAAAGCCCAAGTATCATCACGGCGATTATGGGACCAGCGCTTCCCAATGCTACTAGCCCAAAACTATCATCACTCCCAGCCTTACTCACACGCACTGCCGCAAGTCCTAGTCCAAACGCCATTAAAAACGGCACGCTGATCGGCCCAGTCGTAACGCTACCAGAGTCAAACGAAAGTGGAGCAAATTCTGCAGGCACAAAGATTGATAATATAAAAATAATAACATAAGAAATAGTCAAAATAACATTCAATGGTATTTTAAACAGTGTACGCAGAGTCGCGAGCATCATAAACACCCCGACACCTATGCCTACAGCCATAATTAGTATCCAGTTGTTTATGCCCACCACCTGCTCCGCTAGCACCATTAAATCAGGTTCAGCAATTGTGATTACTACGCCCATTAAAAAACCCACGAGGAGCATTAGCCAAATTTTATGCGTTTTACTCAAAAAACTCCCGATATTTTGCCCTATTGGGAGCATTGCGGTATCGGCGCCTAGCGTAAAACAGGACATTCCAAAAATCAGCAGCACGACCGCAATTAAAAACTGCACAATCATTTGCCACGACATCGGGACAAAGCAAAGCGCTAGTAATAGCACAATGCACATTATAGGCAGCACGGATATTGCGGATTCTTTTAGTTTTGAAACATATGCATTCATCGTACTACCCCCTACTTTTATGCCAAATAGCGCCACAAAACAATTTTAACCGCAAAACCCCCGTTTTTAAGGTCCAAATCAACTTTTTTACGCACTTACTTTTTCACTAAAATTATGGTGATTTTTTTAATGTTTGTCAACTAAAATACAATAATTTTTTATACATTTTTTATATTTTTCCAAACTGCATTTTATGTGTCGGTGTTTACACTTTTTTATTAAATCTTAATTACTTAAAAAACGCCCTAACTTAGGCTTGCAAAATGTCAAAAAATATGATAAAATATTTTATATAAAACACAGGAGGTGGAATATGGAAAATTGTGCTGTATCGTTTTTGCGTATGGCTAGTTTTACCATACCCACTAATCCACACTGATTTCAGTTCCCTACCTAAAGCGCTATAATTATAATTTTAAAAAAACCTAAAAAATTAAAAAAGGCTAATTTATTATTAAAAAAGCAAAAAAGGAACGGAAATTATGTTAATCATTGAAAATCTTTCACACGGGTTTCAGGACCGTGAATTATATAAAAATGTCAATATAAAAATCAACAAAGGCAACAAAATCGGACTAGTCGGGGTAAATGGTAGTGGTAAAACAACCTTTATCAATATCCTAACGGGGCAGATTATTTGCGACTCTGGCACACTACGGTGGGAGGGCAATTACAAAGTAGGTTGGCTCGACCAACACGCAAAAATTGATGAAAATCTCACGATTTATGAATATCTCGAGGGGGCTTTTGCGGAAATTAAAGCAAAAGAGCGCGAATACAACGCCATAAACGAGCGTTTCGCGACTGCAGACCCTATAGAATACGATATACTCACAAAGCAAGCAAATGATTTATTCGAATACCTAGACTCACACAATTTTTATTCCATTGATAGCACGATTAAAAAGGTGGCGAGTGGATTAGGTGTCACTGAACTGGGGCTAAATTCGCAAATAAAACACCTTAGCGGTGGACAGCGCACAAAAGTCATTTTATGCAAATTACTACTAGAGGAGCCAGATTTGCTCATTCTCGATGAGCCAACCAACCACCTAGACACCGCACACATTGAGTGGCTAAAAGAGTACCTAATCAACCTAAATGGGACTTTTTTAATTGTTTCGCATGACACGACCTTTTTAGATGCTGTATGTAATACAATCTGGAGCGTGGAGCGCTGTGATATAGTCAGGTATGCGGGCAATTATTCGAGTTATGTGCGCCAGCGTGCGGAAAAAGAGAAAACAACCGAACGCGCAATACGCAAGCAGGAGGAGCAAATCGCGCGCCTAAAGGACTTTATCGCAAAAAATAGAGTGCGTACCGCGACCGCAAGACAGGCACAAAGCCGCCAAAAACAACTAGACAAACTTGAGCCAATCGCGAAAAACGAAGTACCACCTGTGCCAAAATACCGTTTTTTATACACACCACTCGCTGCTGATGTGGTGCTAAAGACATACAACCTCGCCATTGGATACGAGCGTCCACTGTTAACAGACATTAATCTAATCATTCGCAACGGCGAAAAGTGGCGCATTAGTGGATTTAATGGTATTGGAAAAACTACACTACTCAAAACTTTGTTAGGTGAAATTCCCGCACTGGGTGGAAAAATCGCGCCTCACCCCTTTCTCAAAATTGGGTACTTCGCTCAAGATATCAAGTGGGACAACCCTGCCCTCACCCCGATTGAGGAAATGCGCGAGGAGTATCCAAGTATCGATACGAAAGAATTGCGCTCGAGTCTAGCGAAAGCGGGGCTAGCGGGCAAGTATCAAATTCGCCCACTGGAAACTTTGAGCGGTGGTGAGCAGAGCAAAGTAAAACTAAGCAAATTTATGCTCCAAGCCTTTAACTTTATCATCCTCGATGAACCAACAAACCACCTCGACCCAATCTCCAAAAAAGCACTCGCAAAAGCAATAAACGACTTTAAGGGTACGGTGATTTTTGTCAGCCACGAGGAGGATTTCGCCGCGCAAATTCCGTGCAAAATCTACGATTTAGGCAAATTAAAAGATAGGAAGTAAAAGGCAATAAAGTCGTGCGTGGGCGGTGCGTAGCCGCACACGCAATATATACATATAAAGTAAGACTACACGCTTTGAATGATTGCTTGTAGTTTATTTGAAATGTTTTTAAGAGGTAAAGTTATACTTTATATAAACTCGGGGCTGCCCTGGTTATCAGTGGTGCCATTAGCATTAGAGTTAGTGGTAGGAATAAAGTTTGCAGTGATTACCTTACCTTCTACTAGATACAATGGAATATCAGCGCTTGCTGAGTAGGCGCTGAGGTCCGTACCATCGCTAGCAGTCCAGCCAGTAAAGCGGTAGCCTGAGTAACTAACTGCACTAAGATGTACGAGCGAATCGGTTTCCGTTAGGTCTACGCCAGTAATGCGCGCCTCACCGCCAGTCGTGGCTTGGGTAGCGACTCCACTGATACTTGCCCCACCGAGTGGTGGGTTTTGATATGTTGGGCGATTGGTGGTGAGATTTATTGTTATACGAGTAGTGGCAAAAAGATGCTCAAACTTCATATTAAATATGTTGCTGTCATCCTTTACATAGTAAATTATCTCATTTGCTCCGCCCGTGTCATAAATGTATGCGCGATAGTATGAGAGAATATACTCGCGGCTGCCGATAGTTACAGAGTAGACATACTGATTAGTGGCTGGTGTAACCGTGAGGTAGTATATTTCGCCCGCTTGAGTTATGTTGTATGTAGGAGTTGCGCCGCCCGAAAAAGTAGGTATTATGCTGGGAATTTCGCGGAAATATGCAACGAGGGTACTATTTTGTGTAATTGTAAAAGTTAGCGGGTTTGCAGTAGTCGAAGTGCCATTTAGCACCCAATGGTCAAAGACATAGCCAATGTCTGGTGAGGCTGTTACTGTGACCGAGGAATTTTTGGGATATTCACCAGCATCCGCTCCTATTATACTGCCACCCGCCCCGCCATCTACGCTAGGGGTCAGTGTGTAGCCATCGAATTCCCAGCGTGCGACTGCGGTTTGGCTGGATGCCCAAGTCCAAGCCCTAGTTTCAGTTAATTGAGTATTGCCTATATACCAGCCTTGGAAAATATAATTATCGCGATTTGCTGTTGGTAACGAGCCTATACTACTATTATAAGTAACACTTTTAGTAAATATATTCCCGCTACCACCATTATAGTCAAAAGTTAAAGTATAAGAATTTGCCGTATATGCAGAACTTGGAATATCTATACTAGCAGCAATTGCCAAGTAACGAGTACCACTACCACCAAACCAAAAGCCAGGAGAAGCACTTAAAGCAGTTTCAAAAGTAAATGTATTACCACTTCGTGTGGCTGTAGTTGTAGTTTCAGAACTACTTAAATTAGTCTGTGCTGTATTCATTGCTGTATTTATATCTGATGAAGATGAGGCAGTAGCATATGTGACAGTAAATGAAGTAGCACTACTACTCCAACTATACCCCGTTCTTGAAGCAGTAAAGTTTGTCCACCTAACCGACGCAGTAGCAATGCTACTACTAACAGTAACAGAACAAGCCGGGGTTGGTACATTTAAGGTCCCTAAATACCCTGGAGCAGTTAAATAACATTGACCATAGACTGTAGCATTTCCTTCAGTGTCAGAACCAGTACTACTCGTGTCTGTCGCGGCACTCACAGGCTCACTTGCTGGCGCAAGAAAATTAAAGGCTAAAAAGCACCCCCCCCCCCCCGACAAGTATGAGGAAAACCACGGCGAAAATTGCCCGATTAAACCGCTGTAATTTATAATTTTGATACATTATACTTTTCTCCTTTTCACAATATTTTGAGTTCGAAATTTAGTTTTTTAATTAATTTTTGCGTTTTTATTTTGAATTATTTAATTTTTACCTTATTTTTTAACTTTTACTTAAAATTCGTTTGTTTTTTCACTAAATGTTAAAAAATACGAAACTTTTTAGTATTTTTTATAAAATTTTGCACTTTTTAATGAAAGAATGTACTTTTTGGAATAAATAAGGCAAATTTAACTAGTTTACATAAACAAATTATAAAAATTTGCACAAGAATTGTCAAACCAAAGTACTGGCATTTGAGAAAAATATGCAAAATTGTTCACTTTTTACGAATTTTATGCTAAAATACACTAAATAAAGCCAGGAACACACTTGCGAGCGTTTACTCTCTTAAAAGATTTTATAAACAATAAAAAGCAACTTAAACGCAGAATCAATTAAAACAATTATAATACAAAGGAGTCAATATGAAAATAAAACCGAGCAAAGCAAACTCTAGCATTTTGTGGGTGTTTTTAGTTGTAGGTGTGATAATCGTGTTAGTTTCAATTGCTCTGGCAATTTACTTCGGCGTGGATTCGAAAAATTATGTGGTATTAGATGCCGTAGTTACTGACATTGATTCCTACCGCGATAGCGATGGCGATAGCCACAGCCATTTTATCGTGAGTTATGAATACAATGGCGAGACTTATGAAAACATCCGCACTAACTTTTGGACCACTGGCGTAGGTATTGGGGACACAATCGAGGTACAAGTAAACAAGTCTAACCCAACAGTCCTCGCATCAACCACAATCAAAATCATACTTCCGTGCGCGTTGTTTGGCTTTGGGCTAATTTTTGCGTTGATGGCATTCTTTCCGCTAAGAAAACACATTCTCGAAAACCGCGGCGCCGAACTCGCCAAACGCAATGGTACGGCAATCATATGCCGAATCACCCGCGTTTTGCCCGACACCTCGTATCGTGTAAATGGGCGAATTGTAAATAATCTAATCGAGTGCGAACCGATTGACTCTGTCTATACCGCAACCTACACGAGTGCGCCGTATAACAAAAAGTACCCCGTAGCGGTTGGTAGCAAAATTACCGTTTACCAAGACCCAAACAACCCCGAGCGCAGCTATGTCGATTTAAATTCAATCACCCCGCCCGATTCTAGCGAACTACCCGAATTAAATCCCCAAACGGACATACCAGTAATAACGGACAGTAGTACATAAAAAATACCTTCGTACGAAGGTATTTTGATTTTTATATTTTATATATTTTGTTTAAGAGGAATAAAGTCGTGCGAAGTAGGCTTACATATCCATTGCACCCATACCAGCAGGGGCTGGGTGGTCCTTTTCGGGTTCGTTTGCTATAACGCACTCGGTAGTAAGCAAGGTACTCGATGCACTAGCTGCGTTTTGAATAGCGGAACGAGTTACCTTTGTAGGGTCGATAATACCGCTAGCAATCATATCTACATACTTATCATTTAGAGCATCGTAGCCGAAGTTTTGGTCATCGTTTGACAAAATCTTATCAACGACTACCCCACCATCGACACCAGCATTTGCGGCAATTTGGCGAATAGGAGCCTGCAAGCTAGATAGAATTATCTGCGCGCCGACTTTTTCATCGCCCTCGAGTTTGTCTACCACTTTTTTAACGGCGGGAATGGTATTGAGTAACGCCACGCCGCCACCGCAAACGATACCTTCCTCCACGGCGGCACGAGTCGCAGCAAGGGCATCATCGATGCGGAGTTTCTTTTCCTTCATCTCGACCTCGGTAGCGCTTCCCACGCGAATAACTGCCACACCACCAGCGAGTTTTGCGAGGCGCTCTTGTAGTTTCTCGCGGTCGTAATCACTCGTTGTGGTCTCAATTTGCGCTCTAATTGCGTTTACGCGCTCCTTAATCTCGGCGGTTGCACCAGCGCCATCCACGATTGTGGTGGTGTCCTTTGTTACAACCACGCTACGCGCTCTACCCAAATCTTGGAGCGTAGCGTTGTTTAAGTTGCGGCCGAGTTCATCTGAAATAACATTACCGCCAGTAAGAATCGCGATGTCCTGCAACATTGCCTTGCGCCTGTCGCCAAAGCCTGGCGCCTTGACAGCGACACAAGTAAATGTGCCACGCAGCTTGTTGATAACGAGAGTTGTCAACGCCTCGCCCTCGACATCATCGGCAATAATCAGCATTTTTAGCCCTGATTTTGCCACCTGTTCGAGTAGCGGTAAAATTTCCTGCATAGTGCTGATTTTTTTGTCCGTAATCAAAATAACTGGGTCATCAAGCACGGCTTCCATTTTCTCGGTATTGGTCACCATATAACTACTAGCGTACCCGCGGTCAAACTGCATACCCTCAACCACATCGAGAGTCGTTTCTAGAGTCTTACCCTCCTCAACAGTGATGACACCATCTTTGCCAACCTTTTTCATAGCCTCGCCGATGAGTTTGCCGACCTCGGGGTCACCCGCAGAAATACTAGCGACCTGCTCAATGGACTTTTCATCCTCGATAGGCTGGCTCTGCTTCTTTAACTCGCTAACCACGGTGTCTACGGCCTTGTTAATACCTTTCTTTAACACAATTGGGTTAGCCCCTGCAGCGAAGTTACGCATACCCTCTTTTATAATGGCTTGGGCTAGTACGGCTGCGGTGGTCGTACCATCACCAGCGACATCGTTGGTCTTTACGGACACTTCTTTAATAATTTGCGCGCCCATATTTTCAAACACATCGCTGAGTTCGATTTCCTTCGCAATGGTCACACCATCGTTTGTAATAAGCGGGGTCTGGAACTTGCGGTCAAGCACTACATTACGCCCCTTTGGACCCAAGGTCACCTTTACTGCATCGGCTAGCGTGTTTACACCAGCCTCTAACTTTCTGCGAGCCTCCTCGCCTGATTTTATCAATTTTGCCATAATTAATCACTTCCTTTCCTAATCTTTGATTTTGCCTAGCACATCGCTCTGCGACATAATTACATATTCCTGTCCTTCGAACTTAAACTCGCTGCCAGCGTACTTTGGATACAGTACCTTGTCGCCAACTGCGACCTGCATAACGGTCTGCTTTCCATCGACCATATCGCCCTTACCTACCGCGATTACCTCGGCAATCTGCGGCTTTTCCTGACTGTTGTTGGGTAAAATAATACCGCCAGCGGTCACAGTCTCAGGCTCGATTGGTTTAATTACGATTTTGTCAAATAATGGTTCAATTTTCATACTATCACCTCGATTTTTAATGCAAACTTTTGTTTCCAAGTCGCATAAAGTATTAAAAAAGTTTGCTTTCTCAAACAAACATATATATTTTATCACAACTTTTTCAAAATGTAACCACCTTGCGCCAACTTTTTTGAAATATTTTGAATTTTTTTATCATAACCTAGAGTATGCAACCAAAAAAGCCATATTTCGAGGTAACAATTTTAGACAAGTCAGCGCGCACGCGCAAAATCAAACTAATAGCGCTATTCGCCTTTCTAGCACTGGTGCTTTTTTGTAGTATAATTTTTGTAGTCATAAAATACCTATTGCCTAGCGATTTGAGTCCGCGAACATATTATTATGTATATGTGTTAACCGATGCACAAAATGCCACCGAAGCCGAAACAAAGGCAAACGAATACCGCGTACGCGGAGGAGCGGGACTAGTCTTGGAGCGCGATTCTAGTTTTATTGTCGTATTATCGCTATATTTAACGGAGCACGATGCCCGTACTGTAGTAAATCAATTAAAGGAGCAAGAGATTCTAGCCGAATACGAAAGTATCTCAACCCCACCACTAAATACGCACAAACTCGCCTCTGATGAACGCGAAGTTGCTAGCAATATATACAGCCATTACAAGCAAACTATCGATTCTCTATACTCCCTATCAATCGATTTGGACACCAGCAAAATCACCGAAAGCAGCGCCCTAGTGAGAGTCAGCCAACTAGCGCTCCTGTGGGAACAGCGTACCGAGACCTTGGCTAATAAAATTGATTTAACACACCCAGATTCGGCACACCACCCGCTAATCGATGTATATACCTTGAGTATGCAGATTACGGGGCTACTAAATGTACTTGCCGATGAAAACAACTATTCAGTAAACCTCCTCACCTACACGAGTCTAGCACGGCGCACCACCTGTCTACTCGCAGCCATTGATTTTTAATTTTAGGGTATAGGTGTATATGCCCTAGACCAAAATCAAACCGTTCGCCTACGCTAAGAATACACAAAAATAAAGGGCAACTTATGGACAAAAACGAAAGCGATTAAAATAAACCTATTTTATCTCAGACAAATTAACAAATCGAAAATTTTGCATATTGACTAAACCCCGTTTTAGTGTTATAATATATTGTAAAATTGGGGGGTATACATAGATAAAAAAGCGCACACAACTACTGATGCGCTTAATTTATCAAATATAGTCCCACCAGAAAAACAAAAAGAGGAAATAAAAATGAGTTCAGACAACATAAAAGACAAAAAATTTTACCCAACCATAGCAATTATAAACCCAACTCCCGAACAGGAGGAATACTTCTACAAGGCAATTAATTTCTGTAACAACTATGTCTTATTTAGAAATAAACTTATAAATGCCAGCCTAAATGCACTGGATGAGGAAAGTTTTTCCACTGAAATTCGGGGAAAAGACAAGTATGTAATTTTTAACACGAAAGATTACACAATGTACTATTGTATGGCGCGTATAAACCCCTTTGTAATGAAAATTATGGCAAATAATATGACAGCTCGGCGCACAAACGACCCCAGCCTTTCAAATAAAGATATTTTCAAGCATATTTGCGATAGCACAAACCTAGTGTGGCTCGATGTGAATAACAAACCCTTTCCTATGGGAATTGTACCTATTTTCAAAATAAAAAAAGCCACCAGTAAGCAATTAAACGCTATAAATGATAGTACATTGGAAATTTTGGAAAGCACAAATTTGTTTAACCTATTAGCGGAGGACCGCAAAGATGGAGTGGAGTATTATTTGGAATATAGTAATATTAAACTCAGCCTACAAACATTAGACATTATCAATATTCGCAATCAAATAATTTCAAATGTCGCGGATATTTTGGGCAAAAATGCAATTGATAAATGGGAGTTCTATGATGAGGTGAACAATAAAAACAAGCGTGCAGAACCTTTTGTCATCGCTACCTTAAATAAAGTCGCTAATAGCCAAAAAGAAAAGGAAAAACTGCAGGCGCTCCCTGAACTCGCGCAAATCTTAAGCCAAAGCCCTATAGAAAAGGAGTACTACCCTGTGATTATTTCCAAACAGGACAATTTTATGCAAAACAACATCTACCACAAAGGAATTAAACTGCTGCTAGGGCGCGCAAAACTCGATGAAACGCCGAAATTTAAATACCAGCCCATTCAATACAACGGCGAGAATTACAGCGTATTATACACGGATAGCAAGCAGACCGCGAACTTTATAATTCAACACGCTCCATCACTAGACAAGTATTTAAAAAACAATAATTCGTGCTTCCACAGTGCCAACACTTTTATAATCAACAATTTTGGCAATGCGGTGCCAATTGACTACTACCCTATATGCGAAGTAAACCCAAAGAGTAAATCGTACATCTACACTCTAAATATCTTGGATAGTAATATGAAAAGCGGATATCACCTAGCCCTCATAAATTCGGGCCCGATGACACAATGCTACATTTCCACTCCCCCTAAAAGTTGTCCAAACACCACCTACACGCGATTAAGGAACGATAAGTTAGCCCTGCTCGCGAAACTTAAACAAGCAAAAGCGGACTATGTACCCTTAAATGATAACGGAATGCCCGTAGAAAAATTCAATCACACCACCCCTGTAACTTATGACCAAGAATTATTTTACTTTTTATAAACTGCAATAATTTGTTTGAAAGTTATTTTGTGTTTTGGCGCCGTTTTTTGTTGCTTTTTTTATAAAAATATATTATATTTTATATATGACTTCTCAAAATTTTAAATATAATCGCATAAGAGAATTACGCAATATAGTCGGCATTACGCAAAGGCAACTTTCCATTGTGACGGGAATCCAACAAGCCAATATTTGCAGATGGGAGAAGGGGCTTAACCGACCAAATATAATGGACTGTTGGCGTCTTGCGGACTATTTTGGAGTAAGTATCGACTACCTATGCGGTAGAAGTAAAGCGTAAAAAAAGAGGCTAAATAGCCTCTTTTTTAACCAAACAAGAGGAATGGATCCTTCATCTAAAGGCGCTACGGGTCGACGCTCAGGATGCCTTCCCGCTCGCGGGAAGTCTGGCGCGTGAATGACCACTACAATTAGAAACACATACTCTCGCGCCAGCCCAGCATCATCCTCTTATTTTTTTAGTTATAACCAAAGTATTTTTTAAGAGGAATAGATCCTTCGTCAAAGGGCTAACGCGGGTCGAGGCTCAGGATGACCCTAAAATATAGCGGCTCGCCTAGGCATCTCGCTTTTCATCACAATACTGTATATTAAGTGTAGTTGTTAGCTACCTAGTACCTTTATATTGAGAGTGCGCCCACGCACTGCGACTACGCAGCGCGGGGCGGTTTAAAATAGCACTAAAGTACAGTTAAGACTGTTAACTTTTACTTGCTAACAGCGTATGCAGGCTTTCCTCTAAATCGGTAATCGTTTGGATTTGGACACCATTCCCACCGAGTGCAAGCATTGGCTCAATATCAACCTTATATCTATCGCCAAAAACGATTGCCTCACGGGGCGCAATTTTATTTTCAGTAATAATCTCCTCGTAATAAAACGCCTTTGAATCGGGCGTAAAATAATTATTTTCGGCACGCGGGCATTTTATTTCCATAAAGTTTTTTAAATCAATATTGTATTCGCTGCTTTTTTTTAAAATATTTTCGAACATATCGCGCGAGGCAATGTATAATTTAAATTTTTTGCTCAATTCCGCTAAAAAGGCGTTATTGAGAGTCGACACCACTTCCTTTGGCGGCAGAAAAATATTGGTGATTTTATACTTGTCCCATGTCGCATTTTCGATACCGAAGTTTTTCATATTGTTGCCAAACGCCTCGGCGTGCTTGTTCTCTAGTGTGTAGCCGTATTTTGTGAGTAAATCGCTCGCCTCCGCCTCGGTATATCCACCCATATCTATTAGCGCTTTGCGCTTGTAATCAAGCGAATATTTTAGAATATCGGGCGCGTAATATAGGGTCTCATCAAAGTCAAAAATCACGATTTTCAGTTCATTCAACTCGCCATTTATGTACTGACTAATCATTTTGCCCTCACTTTTTACTCATTCCTATCCGAAACATTAGATTTTGTATCGCCCTCTGTCTCCAAGTCCTCATTAATCACAGGCTCGCTTGCAACAGGAGGGTTTTCTATGGTCTCAGGAGTCGCCACATCGGCGCTGGCGCTATCTTTGTTTTCATCTTGCTTTACGGCTTTTCCGCCGATACTTTCGATAAAATCAGCAGCAGTCACAGCAGGGTTCGCCATTTTGAGTTTACTGAGGTTCTTTTCCATTTCGGTTAGGTTTGCATTTTTTATAACCTCGATATAGTTATCGCGGGGATTTAGCGCAATTGCACACTTTTTTGACACCAAAAACTCAGTGTTTTGGCGCTCAGGGTAGCAAACATTACTGTATAAAAACATCGGCAATCCGCGCTCAATTGCCTCGGTGCAGGTTAGGCACCCAGCCTTGCCAATCATTAAATCGCTGCACGCCATAATGTCTGAAACGGACTTGACCATACCTTGGCTAATAATGGTCGCGGCGGGCTTGCGCTTTTTAATAAATTTCTCGACCTTTGCCTTCAATTTTGCATTTTTACTACTTAGGAATATGATTTGGAAATTCGGCTCGGCTGCTAAGCGCTTTAGAGTATCAAATAGATACCCCACTCCTTTCATTCCGCCTAACATTAGAATTGTGAGTTTCTTTGAATCCAAAGAGAACTCAAGGCGCTTTCTCGCCTCCTTTTGCAAAATAGGCTCGTAAAAGGACTTGTTCAAAGGTATACCACAAGTCTTGATATGGTCATCTTGAAAGCCATTTGCTAGCAACTCCTCACGAAAAGCGGGAGAAGGAATAATTACATAGTCATCCTTAAAGGTCTTGTCTAGACTTGGCGGCACATCGAAGTCCGTGACAAAAAACACACTCTTTACGGGCTTTTTAAATAGACAGCTGTATTTTTTAACGAACAGTCTACCCGCCACATGAGATGAAATAATCATATCAGGCTCGAACTCGTTTATTTCCGCTAGCAATTCTTTCTTAACATACTTATTAAAGGTGGGAAAGGGAGTCTTACCTTTCTTTTTGGCGTTTATGAATATTTTATTCGCGAGGTTTGGAAAGCGGAAACCCATAGTAAAGCCGAGGTCAGCGATAACATAACTAATAAACTTGTGATTCTTATATAAATCAATCACCTTTACCTCGTGGCCGCGGCTACTGAGTTCCTCCGCCATTGCGTTTGCCACTGCATTATGCCCGTTCCCTATAGTAACGGTTAAAATCAAACACTTCATACTTAACTCCTAATTATCAAGTTGATTATTAAAGCACTGTAGCGCCATAAAGAAAAACATCATTTGTCGCTCTTTTGAGTCGCTGTGCAGAGGTATCATTGAGATAAATAGTATACCCTCTAATAACTCGATGTTGTCAATGTCTACCCCTTTATCGAGCAGCACATCATCAAACACATTGTAGTTTGGAATGTGGGTGGTCAAAAATTTGTAATCGAACTTGTTAGTCGCTAACTGCTTGATAATAAACAAGTCCGAAGTAATGTAGTCAAACAACCCGTGGTAACTGTGCCTTAGTTTTGCTATGTCGTAGCGAATGTCCCCGAAAATGCTATCCTCGCCAAAGTTCCCGCGCGGGTCGATAAATTTGAAAATCGAACTTTTGGGTGCGTACAAAATATTACCAAAGCACAAATCGCCGTGAATGACTCCCGCGAAATCGCGACTACTCCCGATAATATCAGCGATTCGGGGCTGTAGCGCTTTCCAACAGTATCGAAAACCGCGCAATGGCTTGTTATTGACTATCACCATATCAAGGTCGAGTAGGTCCTGCCTCTCCCACTTAGCCACGCGCTCGTTAGTCTTATCTAGATACATCTTGGTCGTATTTTTTTCGATATCAAAGGTGTCGGGCGCTTTCTCATAATTCCACAGCGAGTTTGCAAAAATTAGCAAGGTCTCAAATATGTACTTCCACTGAATATCCGAAATTGGGTAATAAACAAAGTATTCCGCAAGTGAAGTGTAGTCCATATACTCGAGTTGATACGAATATGTATTAGGTCCACCCTTTCTACCCAAAAAGTGCGGGCAAAGTAGCGCTAAAGGGGTCTTGCCGATTTCGGTATACCAGTTAATTTCAGAAAGCAACTTCTTTTCGGTACTCGTTTTAGTGATTACGCCATATTCGTTTATATTAAAGTTATTAAAGGAGCGCCCACTCATATTGTTACGCATTGAGTCGACCAAACCGCTCACGGTATTAGTGTTATAGTAGTACTCAATCTCGTACTTTTTCATAGATACAGAGAGTTTCGACAGGTAAAACTTAAGTATTACGCCAAAATCAAGGTTGTTCATAGTGACAAAAGTACTTTTTAGTAGGCAGTTTTTAAACACTGTCACCTTGTCGATATAGTACATACCGACTGCGTACTCGTAATCGGTGTAACTGTAGTCCTTTTCCTTGCTAATATAGGTGATATACCCTGCCTTGTTTGAGCGGACATAGAGTTTCTCAAAGTAATCACCATCATAATTAGTAACAGCCGCCCACGAGGTCGAAAAGTCCATATTCACATCGCAAACGACATTGCCATTTAGCAAAATAAAGGGTTTCGAAATATACTTTTCGCATAGCCTAAGCGATATTACGGTGTTTTTAAATTCTTTCTGCACCACATACTTCACCTTTAACCGTGGATAGTTCTTGCGCATAAATATTTCGATTACGGGCTTGTTTACAGGGTTAACCACAAATACGACATCATCTAGCCCGTTTTTTACGAGTTTCGTGATTATATTAAATAGCGCGGGCTTCTGCTTAATGGATAGCAAACACATAGGCTGGGTGTAATCAAGTGGCGAAATACCCAAAGTTGAGCGCGACATTAACACGACCAACTGTTTCCCACTGGCACAACCATTAAGATTATATCCATATTTTTTTGCCTTTGAGGGCTGGCTCATTTTTTTTGATTTTTTATTAATTTTAGTAGTTTTAGACTTCAATACATTCACCTTAAAAATTTTACTTATACTAACACGACTATATTATATCACAACACTCCGCTATATGCAACTATTTTGTATTTTTCGCACATTAATTTGACAATAAAATGCATTTTTTATATACTAAAATGTAAAATTTTTTCACTTACGGAGGTGAAAATGCAAGTAATCATACTGTGCGGCGGCTTAGGCACTAGATTAAAAACGGTCGTAAACGATGTACCAAAGCCTATGGCGCCAATCGGCACTCACCCTTTTTTGGAGTTAAAACTCGAGCAATTAAAACAATACAATGTCGATAAAATAGTCCTCGCCACTGGATACAAGCAAGAGTTAATTCAAGAATATTTTGGCAACGAATACAAAGGTATAAAAATTGAATACTCGCTAAACAACCTCGACCTAGGCACGGGCGGCGCTATCAAAAAGGCTTTAGAACACATCGATACCCAAGAGGCGATGGTGATGAATGGCGATGTCTACTCTGAAATAGATTTAGACAAAATGTACACACAGCACAAAAACTCAAACTATATAATGACTATGGCGGTAAAGCCTCTAAATCATTTTGATAGATATAGTTACGCCGTAATCGAAGGGACTAAAATGCTCGATTTTCGCGACAAGGAACCCACCGAATTTGGCTATATCAATATAGGTTGCTATATCGTAAATAAAAATATTTTTGATGGTCTAGACTTACCGAAAAATTTCACCTTTGAGGCGGACTATTTAGCACCATATGTAAAGTCTCGGCCACACGGAGTGTTTATCTACAACGGGTATTTTGTAGACATTGGTATACCACAAGACTACTATGCATTTATTGAGTATTTTGAATCTAAAAAGTAAAATAAGCAATTACCACCCAACTTCATAAATCACACCCAAGCACAACAAAAACAGTCACCTACCCCACAAAAACAACCATATACCCGCAAAAATTAGGCGCTATATGTCCTATTATTGAATATGTTAAAGGAGGAATAGATCCTTCGGTGCGTGGTTGCAGTGCGGAGGCGCACTCCCTATAGGTATAATTAAGACTACCCACTTTAATGATTGTTGGCGGTTTGCTTGAGAGGGTTTAAAGAGGAATAGATCCTTCGTCTGAAGGTTAACGCGGGGAGCGCTCAGGATGCCTTCCCGTTTACGGGAAGTCTGGCGCGTGAATGACTACTACAATTAGAAACACATACTCTCGCGCCAGCCCCCTCATTCCGCTTAAAATACTGCACCGCGGGTGCGGCTTTGTACTATTTATCGGGAGTGCGCCTACGCACCGAGGTTGACATTCAGGATGACCAGTAAAAAGCACTAGCAGATACCTGTTAGTGCTTTTATAAAATAAATTTGAAACAGTTTTTTATTAGCGCCTTGCGACCGCCTCCCCCTTTACAATCGCACAGTCGGCTAGTCCTTGTCCGCCTTTTTTATACTTAACGACAAGCGATTCTTTTGTAGGTCTACTCCTATAACGCGGACACGGACTCGGTCCCTTGAACGGGCGATTGTTCTACTCCTCACTATTTAAAACTATTCATTAATTTAGCATACTTTCAATCATACTATACTTACAATCGCACAGTCGGCTAGTCCTTGTCCGCCTTTTTTATACTTAGCGACAAGCGATTCTTTTGTAGGTCTACTCCTATAACTCTTACTCTCACGCGGTCACCGACAGTGAGTACCTCGCTAGGATGTTTTATATAGTCATCACTGATTTCACTAATGTGTACCATTCCATCGGTATGCACACCGACATCAACAAAGGCGCCGAAGTCGATTACATTGCGCACAACGCCATCGAGGTCCATCCCGACACTTAAATCAGCCAGTCCCAATAGTTCGCTACGCAGCACTGGTTGTGGCAAAGTATCACGGATGTCGCGCCCCGGTTTTAGTAGTTCGCCAACGATATCGAGAAGTGTTGGCTCGCCCACGCCACAAATTTCGGCGACTTTGCTAACGCCTTCCTTTTCGATTCGCTGAGGTAATGTGGTTAGGCTATTATTTTTAATATCCTCGCTAGTGAGGTTAAAGTGTACGAGCAACTTTTCAACAGCAGGGTAACTCTCTGGGTGCACTGCCGTGTTATCGAGAATATTTTTGCCATTAGGAATACGCAAGAAGCCTGCGCACTGCTCGTATGCCTTTGCGCCAAGTTTGTTGACATCAAGAAGTTCTTTGCGGTCGTGAAAACCGTGATGCTGGTCGCGGTATTTTTCAATCTCGGCAGCAATACCCGCATTTAGTCCACTGACATGAGTAAGTAATGCGACTGATGCAGTGTTTAAGTCGACACCGACTGTGTTTACTGAATTTTCGACCACGCCATCCAGCACCTCGCTCAAGCGCTTTTGTGGCATATCATGCTGATACTGCCCTACACCTAAAGATTTAGGGTCAATTTTAATTAGTTCGGCGAGAGGGTCCTGCAATCTCCTAGCAATTGATACAGCACTACGGATGCTGACATCGTACTGCGGAAATTCCTTTGCGCCTAGTTTGCTAGCGCTATACACACTCGCGCCCGACTCGTTTACCATAGCGTATTGAAGTTTGCGTGGCGCCATTGATTTAATCAATTTTACCACAAAGATTTCGGACTCTTTACTAGCCGTTCCGTTACCTATAGCGATTGTATCTACATCGTTCTTTATTATCATTGCGGATAGAATTTGAATGGCTTCATCGACCTTGTTTTGTGGAGGTGTCGGGTATACCACGCCCGTGTCTAGCACTTTCCCACTCGGGTCAATAACGGCAATTTTACACCCAGTACGATAAGCAGGGTCGACAGCCATTATGGTTTTACCCTTTAGCGGCGGCTGCATAAGTAGCGGCTTTAGGTTGAGTTCAAACATTTTTATTGACTGCTCGTTTGCATTGTCTGTGAGTTCCGCCCTAAACTCGCGCTCGAGACTCGGGTCGAGTAGGCGCGTATACCCATCTACACAAGCATATGCAATTAATGCACTCGCGCTCATAGTAGTAAAGTCCACTGATTTTGGCAACTTTAATTTGCTATGCTCATCAAATTCGGGCATAAACGCCTCATTATTGCCTTTTACAAACTGCTTGAAAATCGTAATAAAAATTTTCTCCAGACTCGCGCGGTCGAAAGAAAAATACACCTTTAGAGCATCCTCCTTTTCGCCACGATTTAGCGCTAATACACGGTACGCGGGCAAGTGTTTAATAATCTGGTGAAAGTCTTTGTAGTTTTCGTACACCTTGCGCTCATCCTTGTCCTCGCGCCACTCAGCATTAATGCTCGCGCGTGTCCAATAAAGCGGTCGAAGTGCCTTTCTGCACTCGGGGTCATCAGCGACAATCTCGGCAATTATATCACTGGCTCCAGCGAGTGCTTCACTAACCGAATTTATACCCTTTTCGCTATTCACATAAGGAGTAGCGAGGTCGACTAGATTATCGTTATCCTGCTTTAGTATAGCATCAGCGAGAGGCTGCAGCCCTGCCGCAATCGCGACACTAGCGCGAGTCTTGCGCTTGGGTCTAAATGGTCTATAAATATCCTCAATTTCAGTTAGGGTAATGGCATCATCGATTTGCTTTTGCAATTCTGGGGTCATATTTCCCTGCTCGGTTAACAACCTCGAGACCTCTGTCTTGCGCTCGTTTAGATTGCGCAAAAACTTCAACCTATCCACAAACTCGCGAATAGTCTGGTCATCTTGACTGCCGTGCATTTCTTTTCGATACCGCGCAATAAATGGTATCGTACAGCCCTCATCGATAAGACTAATTAAGTTCTCCGCATACTGTGGGCGAATATTAAATTGATTGGCTAAAACTTGTGAAATTTCCATAATAATTCTATCCTTTGCATTAAATATTGTAGGTAAGTGTTATATTTTTGCGACTTAGTGACTGTTTTTAACCACTTAGTCACAAGGTTTTATTTTAGTCGGCATCTTGTAGGTAAATCATACGGTGGCAGTTTTCACACTCCAACACGCGATTTTTCTTTAGTAAATCGAGGCGTGCGTTTGGTAGTTGCATCGCACACACACCACAAGCGTTGTTTACGAGTGGCACAAAAATTGGGAACTTGTGTTCCTTGCGCATTACCTTGTATCGCTCGAGCATTTTAGGGTCGATTAACTTTTCAAGCTTATTAAGTTCTGCCCTAATAGTCTCTATTTTTTGAGTCTTGTCACTGGCGAATTTATCGTACCGCGCCATACTCTCGTTATATTTCTTTTTTGCCAGCACGCCACTTTGCTTTGTCGACTCAAATTCATTTAGCGTAGATACGATGCGCTTTGACAAACGCGTGATTTCCTTGTTTAGGCTCAACATAGTGGCAATCTGCTGATTAATCTTTGTCGAACTATCGCGCAAGCCCGCTTCAGATAAAGTCGAATAATCCATATTTTTGGCTTTATCTAGGTTACGACTGGCAGCCTCAAATTCCTGCTTTATCTTTTCATAATCAGCAATCAATTGCGATGCTGAGCGCTCGATGGACACGAGTTTATTTTGCGCAGCACGCACCTGCTCGACCATTTGGTTAACCATACGCTTTGACTCGCTATTTTCGAGTTCGTGCTCGATTTTTACTAAACTTGCATCCATTTTTTGGTATTGTAACATTTCTTTTAACATATTCTTTCCTCTACTGTCTTGATTTGATTTTGAATTAAATTCAATGTGCCTTTTACGCTTTTATTTACTGCTAAAATCTTGCTGGCGTTTTCGAGTATTCGCTGGCACTTCGCCTCGTACTCGTGTAACCACTCGAGGTAGTCCTTTGTATAATAACTATTCTCAATCGCGCCGAACATAAGGTGAAATTCATCTAAATACTGCTCTCCGCGCTTTGCCTTTATGATGTGATACAACTTTTTGTCCCGCATTACATAATCAACAACGATGCGAAATCCATTTGTAGTTAACCACTTGCGCACGGCATAATCATCGCGCATGGGCTGAATAATTAGCGTTTCAATCGTGTTTAAGTCGCGTACTTTAGCATAGTCCTCGAGAATGTTTATAATCTCAATTCCCCCCATTCCCGCAATCAGCACCTCATCGGGAATTTGTTTGATATTTTTTAGTCCATCACAGTTGTAAAAAATCGCCAAATTGTCGGCTTTGTTTTTCTTTAAAAGTTTAATCGTTTTCTCCAAGCACTTTAGGCTAATGTCGATACATAGTACCCTGTTCGCCTTCCAATTCTCGAGCACATACAGACTCATAAAGCCGTGGTCGCAGCCCACATCGGCAAAGAGTATGCAGGGCTCGATTAGTTTTGCGATATCGTTTAACCTAGGCGGCAGTTTAGTCATCGATAAAGTCCTTTAACTTCTTGCTGCGACTGGGATTACGAAGTTTTTTCAATGCCTTCGCCTCAATCTGTCTAATACGCTCACGAGTGACATTAAACTCCTTGCCCACCTCCTCCAAAGTGCGTGGATGCGCATCATCTAGTCCATAACGCAGTCTAATTACCTTCTGCTCACGCGGAGTAAGTGTTTCGATAACCGCTAGCAACTGCTCCTTTAGCATCATTTGTACGACATTGTCCGAGGGAGATTTTGCATTCTCATCTACGACAAAGTCATAAAACTCGCTATCCCCCTCCTCACCTGTCGGGGTCTCGAGACTGGTAGGCTCAAGAGCGATACGGCGGATTTCGCCGATTTTATCCTCGCTCATACCCATTGCTTGCGCAATCTCGCTCTCAGTCGGTTCGCGCCCGAGTTTTTGCCACAGTTGGCGGGTCACACGAGCGAGTTTGTTAATGGTCTCCACCATATGCACAGGAATACGAATAGTGCGCGCCTGGTCAGCGATAGCACGGCTAATTGCCTGTCTAATCCACCAAGTACCATAGGTTGAGAATTTCAACCCGCGGTGATAGTCAAAGCGCTCTACCGCACGAATTAGTCCCAAGTTTCCCTCTTGAATTAGGTCGCTAAAACTCATACTTGTTTTCCCGAGGTAGCGCTTCGCAAAGGCAACCACTAGGCGCAAGTTCGACTCGATCAGTTTGCGCTTTGCCTCCTCATCGCCCTCCATCATACGCTTGCCAAGTTCCAACTCCTGCTCTTGGGTAAGAAGTTCCACCCTGCCGATATCCTTAAAATACATCTTAATTGGGTCGTTGATATTCGCCTGGTTCATGAGGTTTTCGAGCATAATCTCATCCTCGGTCGACATCTCGCCCGCTTTTTTTAGAGTATAGCCCTCTGCCTCGAGTTGTTTTAATATTGCATCGACCTCTTCGGGGGTGGCATCTGCATCCATTAGCATAATTGCCACATCATCCTCGGACAAATTCCCCTTTTTCGCCTGTTCTTTTATTTTATTAATCTCTTTTTGAAATTTTTCCAATTTAATCCTCCTTAGATTTTCGCTTGTGTACGGCAGCGCGTTTTGCCGAATAATCAAGATTTACTTTTTCTATATCTACCTTTATTGCCTCGAGTTGTTTAGTGAGAGCGATTACTTCCTTCATTTTGCTATCACGAACCTCGCGATTTTGCTCCACAGCACACTCCGCCTGTATGCGGTCTTTTTCAATTCTCACGGCGCGCTCTTTGTTTTTGAGTATACAACTCTTTAGTGTCAGCGCTGGAAACGGGTCGGGTAAAAATTCGTACCTCGTGACCTCGCGAAGCAGTGGTGTGGACTTGTCCACCTCCATATAACTATACAGTCCGCTAATGTTTGGAGTATTGCCGTGGTCGCGTGCAAGCAAGATATAGTCATACGCTTGCTTTAGCCCGCTGTCCATAAAGTATAGTCCCGTAGTATCTACCTCGGCAATGTATGGCTTTGAGTATAGTATACTTGCTAAAATAAACAAATCTGCTAGAGTATAACCATCTTTTTTCACCGTTTCGGGTGGCTCTATCGGGGTATTAAAATCATCCTCGCGCTCGTAATATGGCTTTATTTTATCATCAATTTCGTTTAAATCAATTCGCAGTTTGTCGACAGGAATAGTGCTATAACTATGCACAATCGGCAAATACGCCTCGCGCTCACTCTCGCTGTTTAGCGCCTTTAGGACAACTAGGCTCTCGTGCACGAATTTTGCGCGTGCATTTGGCTCGGTTAAATCATATTGTTGTGCTAGGACATCGATTTTATACTTAATACCCTCGGTAGCGTTGTCTAAAATTTTTCGCAAGTCCTCCGCACCATATGTATGTAAAAACTCATCAGGGTCCTTTCCCTCAGGGAGACTAGCAACCCGCACATTTAGTGCCTGGCTACGCAGTACATCGATACTCCTGAGTGTTGCCTTTCGCCCCGCCTCATCGCCATCAAGTAGTAAAATAATATTTTCGCTAAACTGCTTTAAGCGGCGCGCGTGCATAGGCGTTAATGCGGTACCCAGCCCCGCTACAGTATTTGTAAAACCGAACTGGTGCATAGTAATTACATCAATTTGCCCTTCTACTATTATAATATTTTCTAGCCCTACATACTCCGCCCCCGTGTCGCGATTTTGGTCTCGCAATTTTTTAAGTAGATTAATGCCGAACACGACCTCGCTCTTGTTAAACACGGGAGTCGCGGTCGTATTTTTATACTTCGCTCTGTCATCGCGGTTTTCGAGCAACCTCGCAGAAAAGCCAATCACATCGCCATCTTTGTTAATCAACGGGAATATGAGGCGTTTTCCATACGCATCAAACATCCGCCCGCTGGATTCGCCAATTAACCCTGCTTTCCTCATTATCTCGGTAGTATAGCCCTTGCCCTTTAGATAAGGAATCAAACTTTCAAAATCCAGACTACACCCAATGCCGAACCTAATTATCGATTCGCGCGAAATTTGCCGTTTGTTTAAATATGTCCGAGCAAGTTCGGATTGCTTGGTGTCTAAGTACAAATTTTTATAATAGTATCTAGCAGCATCCTTTAGACACCCTAGTATCTGCGCACGCTCGTTCTTTTTTCGAGATATCTCCTCAGCATCGGTGTCCTTCATCTCAGGTAGCGGCATATTTGCCATATCCGCAAGCCGCTGCACCGCCTCGGTAAAGCCAAGGTTTTCAAGCTGTTGTCCAAGTCAAACCTAACAGAACTATGCCACACCCTAACAAACAGCCGGAAACGTGAGAAAATACGCCTGTTCCGGTATATCCGGCATTGTTTCATGAAGTTGCGCTCGTAGGCTCTGATAGCCTCATCTTTGACAATCCTGCGCTCTCCAGCTTTGCCGGGTACGCTCATGTAATGGTTGGCCTTGGCGATAATCTGGCCGTGTATTACTTCCACTTCCATAGCATCAAATATTAATCGTGAATCTTTCCTTGGGAAAACCTAACTCCTGATTCCATCTCAATATGTCTCCGATAGTGGTCGGCTTGTCCAGCGGCTTGCGCTCTTCCATTATCAGGTCGGCAATGTCACGCTTGCTGCC
>CASEHF010000015.1 GCA_949287685.1 uncultured Christensenella sp.
TATAAGTATGAACGGCGCTAGCACTTCAGGTGGGAAAGTTTCGGTTAGCGTGCCTAACGAAATCGTAGAGTCCGCTCTACAAGTTAGCCGTTCCGCAATTTGGACTGTGATTGTATCTGATACTATGTACAATGGGCTAATAGCATACCGCGGGCAAACATTTTCAAATTCGCTAAATCTACCCGTGGTGATTACCTCAGCACCACAGAACCTGACTATCGATGGCACAACGGTAACATGGGACCCTATAATGCACGCTACTAGATATTCAATACACATTTCACTCACCGAAAATGGCGAGGTTTACAACAATCTCAGTGATATCACAAACTCGACTACTTATAATATAAACGCGCTAATTGCCGACCTTGATGCGGGTGAGTACTATGTGGTAGTGAGGGCTGCTGAGGACATAGAGCAAAATGTCTACATTAGCCCCGATACCGAGGCAAACAGTGTGACATATACCATGCGTACCCAAATTAATGGAGTCACGGGACTAAGCGTGACCTCTATGCCTAACTCTGGTGGTGTAACATATATTACTACTATTACTTGGCGCTATAGCATAAATTACACTGACCAGACAGGTATTACTAATGAACCAGTTCGCTTTACCGTTTACCTAACCGATAGCACGGGAAATGTTCAATATGTTCGTACTAATATTGCTGCGAATGCTGGCGATTCCTCTACCAGTAAATTCTACTACAATGATTTAGGCTCCAATATGGCGACATATACATTCGCATACCTCGATGGTACGCGTGATGATGTGTCTCGTAGTATGGCGGCAGGTGATTGTGTAGTCAGCGTAGTGGTGTGCGGGAATGATATTTACCTAGATTCAGCACCCGTAAACACTACCTATGCAAACAAATTTGCAGTATCTCGAATCGATAGCGATGATTTGTTTGCGGTGCTACCTGATGCACTTGTCGAGGAAGGGAGCATAAGCGACTATGAGATTCTAAATCCTAGCCAAGACCTCGAGTCATACGAAAATAGTTTCGGGTTTAACGAAAAATACTTGGTTATTACAAATGATTCGCTCTCATACGCACAGTATTTCAAGGTGTACATTTCGACCTCCACAAATGAGGCAGGTGAGGATGAGTATATCTATGTAGGTAATATTGAAAACCGTGCAATTGACTTAACCTACGATGCGTTTATTAATACTACATATAAACTTCGCTTGCCTAACACGGTGGCGGGAATAAATAAGATAAAATTGATTCCGTATGGCGATGAAAACTACTATTTCTACCTTAGTGGAAATAGGGAAGTACCCCTTACCGACCCGTTGGCGGAGACTAGCACCTCGAGTTTCTTTGAGCGCGTGCTGTATTTAAGGAATGATATGCCGCTATTGACTGAACTGTCAATCGATGTAGGATTTTCCGACAGTCCAGAGAACCATAATGTAAATAAAGTCAACATCGTGTTCAGGAATGCAGAACTGGGCGCAACTTATCGTGTTGTACCTCATTACAAGGACTACTACAATGGCTACACCGAGGTGGTAGGCGAGGAGTTCTTTGTCACTCTCAGTGAGGAGGACTTTGATGGCAAAGTACCACTAGGACTTGATGTTTATGACCATATAAAGGCTTATGGACCGTTTGAATTTTGGTTCGATGTGCAGAATGTTGCTAGCGAGGAATACACGCTAAACAGTCATTTAGCGACTACGCCTAATAGTTTTATCTTTACTACCAAACTTATGGAGTTCGCACCAGCACGCGGCGGGGTTGAGACCGTAAATAGTTTAGTGACCGAGATAACTGCAGATAACGAGGATGATTTTGCTCAAAATGGAAGCCTAACTTGGACATTACCTATTCATCCATACAGTATTCGCGTTCAGTACACAGTGACTGTTTCAGACCTTAGTCAAGAGTTTGGCAGCATTACTCAGCAAGAGAGACATATGCTCTCGTATACTGCATACTTAAATATTTTGGTAAGTAGCGAAGGCATCAATTATACCATTGACCAAGATGCGGGCGGGTACTTTACCCTCGATACACCTAATAATAGGCTAATATTCGATATGCGAGGATACTTCTTAAACAATATTCGCGCAGGGAATACAGGTCAGTACTACCTAGCAGGGACTTATGAATATTTGATATCAGCGACCGCTTTTGATAAAAATGGGCAGGTACTCGCTACGCGTATATTTAGCCCTAATTCATACGGAACGCAGGAAAATATGCGCCCGTATACCTATCGCGACATCGCATTCCCCTTTGCGCCTACGGATACTGTATTAAATAGTGATGGCGTGTTAAGTTGGGGATATACCGACACAATTTATGGCAATACTAGCGTGTCGACCTCGAATTTCAAGATTTTAGTACGCACTTGGGATGAGTCACACACCGAGTCGACAGACTATATTATTCCAGTGTCGAACACAACTACCGCTTCAATTATTGAAAACTTAATTGCGGGCGGTTCTGCTAGGAATGAGGTATTCATCTACACAGTTAGTCCAATGGAATACTACTTAAATAGTGAAATGGTAGCAGTCAATACAAACAGCCTACCTACGAGTACGGGGCTACCTAATATCGAGTTAGATTGGACAGACCACCGCAGCCTTTCGATAACTCTCGAGCAGGATATTAGCAAGGCCGTTTATGATGACATTACAAAGAATAATAGCGATGTTTGGATAACTGTGAGTATACTGAAACTCGCAAACTGGTCTATAGGCGATGCGACCCCAGCACCAGGGAGAGCGTACGATGATGTGCGTAATTCTGGTGATGCGCTAGCTGAGGTCGTTTGGGACCAGCCTATTGATTCGCAATACAACTGCTACATTCCATATTATCCAGGGATTACAGAGTATACCTTCAACTTTGTCAACGAATTATCTGTACTAGCGGGCGCTGGGCAGATTGTGTCGAGTACTTGGCTGTCTGGTGGAGACTCGCTGTCGAGTGGCTATTACTATGTAAAGGTTAGCCTCACGACATCGAGTAGTAGTTATCAAAGTAGCACTGTAGAGGGCGAAAAAATGGTTCGCGAAGTTTGGCGTAGCAGTACTCAGGATGCCACAATTGAGGGTCCACACTTGACTACAAAATTGTCGACAGAGACTGCTAATCCCGTAAACGGAAATGAAAAATTATGGGGTGAGGACCAGTTCAAAAATGCATACCTCACAGTCTATGTAAATACCATTTCGCAAGTGATTGATGGCGTGACTTACTATAGATTACCAGAGACAATTTCGGTCACCGCTAGACTATATACAAACCCGGGGTACGACATAGAAAATTACTATACCGAAACTTATAGAATTCCAGACCCTACGAGTTTAGGGACTAGCGACACCTACTTAGACCCAGACAATCCCGATGTCCGCATAACTAGAGTATATAATAACGGAGTGCTAGACAATACTAGATTCCAAATCACGCTAGATATACACTTACTCTTTGACTCTAATATTAGCGCGGGTGTTTACCACATTTATTGGGTATTAAATGGTGATGAGGTGGGCGATAGTAGTTCGACTGCTGACCCATACAGGCTTTCTCGTGAGGTTTGCCACTATGTGACTATTCCTACACCAATACTTGACTACAGACTAGATTACACTGGTACAAACTATAGCAACTATGTCCTAAATTGGACATTGACACCCGATAAGTATACTTACAAAATCAACGACAACTGTGATTATCAAGTAAACATATTTGCCTTTGAGCAAACCGAGGATGGCAGGTACGCTAGCGATATCTTATATGAAAGTCTAACAAAAGAGGAGCAAGAGGCTTTCTACTCCTCAGATATGCAAGATACCTACTTTACAAACAACCCGAATGTTACGACCAAACTAATTAATTACGCTAATGTCAGTGAATTAAATGGCAGAGATTGCTACATTCACCTCGATACCGACAGCGGAATGCACCTAACTCCAAACAAGAAATATAAAATCTACATTTTCTTGTCTAACCCAGGCTGGAATGACTCGATGTCGCTTGCCGAGTTAAACCAACAATACTACTTGCCGAGCGATACATCTCTAGGTGTAGAGTATCTATACAAGGATGTATCAGGGCAGCATCAAGGTGCCGAAGTGATTGTTTCACCAAATGGTTACCCGCTTGAAAACACTAACATAAACGATGGTAAGTACTATGTATTTAATTCAGTACAACCAGATAACTATAACAATGCCTTTGAGTTGTATATTTACAATACTCAGGACCCTCGCGCAGCGACCGAGGCTAACTGGACCGCTCTCCAAGAGGCAGAGGGCTCGTACCTCGCTCACTGGATAATCGGTACTAGAGACAACGCAGCAGGTGTAAACGATGATGGTACTGTAGCACCACAAAGTTTGTACATACTATATGATTATGAGGATAAACTTGTCGGCTCTGGAGCGTGGGATTATGAGCGCTCTATTGGTACGCTTGCCGATAGGACTATTAGTTTCGATGACCTCACGCTTACCGAATTACTATACAACAATTCGCTTCAGGATAAGACTATTGACAAGCGTTTGACCCCTACCACTTATTACTGCAAAATTAAGACTTGGATTGATAACAACGAGTTGAATGCAAACGCGCCCAAGGATGATGCAACTGGTAAGTACTACGAGGATGATGTGATTTATAGTAAAAAGTGGATTAGGAACAATGTGCCTTATGTAAAGAATAGCGATGGCACGGTAAACGAGGAAATGGTGGACAACTTCTACAATGTTCTTGGTGAGTACGCAATCACCGTTCCTTTCCTCGATATTAATTCACTGAACCCAAGTTACTACTTCGTGTTTGAGCATCATATAGAGTATGCTATGCCGTATTTAGCCGAGCAGAATGCAATTGAGATTCTCAATACCGAGGGTAGTCAGGACTACACAGGCGAGTATATTATCGCTGACTCTGACTATGGTTATTACTACCGCATCTGGCTCGAGAATGTGTATACTACCGACCCTCTAATTCGAGATGACAAAGAAATTTTGATGGATATCGGCTATACCAACCATAATAAGGATGATGGAGGCTCTAGTGGCACAGGAAATGCAGGGAACTTCTGGTATTGGACTGAGTCTCCAGTGCGCCTAAAAATTCACTATGTAGATGACACCGAGGATGAAAACTATGGCCGCGCGTATGTGGAACTTCGTAGCGACAGTCCCGAGGGCTTTGCTGCACAAAATATGTTTATGACCCTAGACTCGTATTTACCAAATGTAGTATCTTTCCGCTTTACTGCTGTAAATTCTGAGGATGTGGCTGAATTAAATGCGGGCGGCGAGAACACGGCTAATCGCTTCCTTGTCGCTAATAACGCACGCCTAGGTGTGTTTGATGGCTTCTCTACACAGGCAATGGAGCGCTACTATGAGCAATCTCAAGAATCGCTTTCAAACGATTACTTAACCGTTAAAAAGCAGTATACTCCGCCTAAAATAACGATTAAGTTTGATGATATGACCACAAACCTGCAGAGCCAAGAGAATATGCAGAAAACCGACTCGACTGGCTCACTGATTTACTCTAATTTAATTTCGGACACGAGCAAGGGCGAATACACAGGACTTGCGGCAAACCCGTATATCTATACCGATAGCAATAGCCTAGACTGGGGGAGTGGTGCAGAGGCTGGGCAGTTCTTTGAGTACGGTATGGTCACGACCAACCTCGACACAGTTTATGAGATTCGTTTGCGTTATGGCGATTTAGAAAAAGTTGTGAGAATAAAGACTAACGATGTAAACAACACAATTGAGCGCTTTGCTAACGCTGTTAGCACTTCGTTAGCCAATGGGCAAACAGTAGATGAGATTCGCTTTAACTACTCGAGTTATACAGACATCTATCCATATAGCGAGACCTGTTTATATGAGGCGCTGTATGATTTAATCAACGATTCCGAGCCCGTAGACAATTATCACGGCGGCAGGATTACGATTGATATTCGTACAGTTGCACCAGAGGGCGCTAGCGCTCTAAACTGGGTAAGTAGTGAATGGGCGAGTGAATCGCGTGGGGATAGCGGAATCTATACTCTAGACTTCTATGTGCGCCTCGAGACAGTAAATACTAGATTTACTCAGAGTAATTGTAACTTTACTACAAACTTCGGCGGAGATATTTCATCGTACTACTGTTACAACGGCTATTACTACTACTATCAATCTTATATTCCAGTAGAGTATCAAAGTATTAGTAGACCAGCGAATTACTATGTTTCACTTACTCGCGATGGATTTGCTACATACAGCATTGATAACGCAGTCGTAAAAAATGCTTGTATTATAAACCCTAATAATACGAATTCGTGGAATACAAAGAATTTAACGGACATCTTAGCAATCGATTTAATGACCCCAGAGAGTTATTACGGAGCCCTTTCAGGGAATAGTGGACTCGAGCAGTACAACCAGTGGCTGTTGCCGCAAAACGCTAGCGACTCGTGGCACATTAATATCATTGCAGCAGTCGATGACTCTATGAGTTATGTAGGGCGTGGTTTTAATAGCAAGTCAAGCAATATGGACTATATGGTAAACCTCAAAATCAAAATGGATATTTTGTCACTTTCTATGTCGTTAGAGCCTTTAGTTGATAGAAGCACAAATACAATGTCGACTTTATTGCCATCAAACTTCCTCTCTAACTCTGATATGTGGTACAACTATTCAACCAGCGAGGATAAACCAGGACAGGCATTCAATCGTGCGGCAAACTATGCTGATATTAGATTGTGGGACCCGTATAACAAGAGTTGGAAGAATTTCAAGCATCTCTCAATAGATGAGGGCAGTGATACCCGGTACTATGATTTATTCTACACTTTTATAATTAGCAGAATGTGTACCGAGATTAGTTTTCGTGGCTCGGATGGGTATAAACTTTGTGTTACATTCGGCTATGATAATAGCGATAACTTTAGTTCTATGTTTATTCATACGAGTGAGGAATCAAAGGAACTATACCTAGACTACTACCGTGAATTACCATTTGATACAGACAATATTAGTTTCTCTACTTCATCATCAGGTATTAGGATGACCGCCGAGTTTAGCGAGGATAACCAGTTTGCGACATTTACCGTAACTATCAATCAGTACGATATGACTAGAAACAATATGGAGACTAAGACCCAGTTGCACACCACAAATAGTGGTCACGGAACTGTGACTTATACATCCACAGCACCATTTAGTTATAACAACGCCGATTGTTTCAGTACGCGTACTTATCAAAATGCTGATGATTGTATTTATAACTATCACACGCGTTACACGGGTTACGCTCAGGGCGGAAACAACCGCTTTACCGTGACCCCAGTCCACGATGGTTATGAAGTGGAGCACAACTTGCTACCAAAGGGCAGCGTATACAATACGCCCGACATTTGGTATTCTGTGACCACTTCTCCAGGTGTTACATTTGCTAACACGGTAAAAGAGGTCGAGGACAGCGCTGCAATTGCCGAGGAAAAATGGCAGTGGGATCACACCAGTACTACTTCGACAGTTATCGAGAAAAAGACCGAGACAAAAGGTTCTTGGGGCTTGATTGATTCATTTAGTGCGAAGTTTAGCAATATGAATGGTAGTACAGTAAAGGGTGAATGGACATACGGCTTTGATATGGGCAACTTTAACTATGAGCAATACGCTTCTTCTTATCCTGATTCTGCGGTGCTTAGTGAGTACAAGACTTTAGCAGATGTTGCCGATGGAAAAGGCAGTGGCTCTACTCAAAGTTCCATTGAAAAAATCGCATTGCCTAGTAACACGAATTGGCTAAAAATAAGTGTCACTATTACTTGTAAAGAGGGATTTAGTGCAGTGTTTAGAAGTGGTGGTGTTTGGACATCATCTTACGAAATTACCCCAACAGGTTCTCCTAGCGGAGGCGGGGGTGAGACTGAGGCGAAAGCGGCAGCCTCTAATACCGATGCTAAAAACCCGATACCATTCACTGCTAGGACTGTTTCATATGTAGACCAAACGGATATAGCGGAATCAGTTACTGCAAAAATTACTTCTGGTTGGATAAGTGCTTGTAGTTGGGTAGAAGGACTATTAAACTGGGGTAATGGTGCTAATCGTGATGCTAAAGGTACCGTAGAGGTAACTCTAACACTTCCAGAGGGCGCAGAAGGCTTCTCTTTAAATGGTAGTTTCAGTGGTTCAGTGACTGTAAAAGGTAATGGCATTTTAGGTTCTAGTGGTACTCGAACAGCTAATGTTAGCGGTGATGGTAAAATTAATGCGGGTACTAATTCTATTAATTTAACTGGTAGTTATTGGGAAAAGGAATATGATGGTTGTAAAATAACTATGGATGATGGACTTGAAGATTGGTCATTATCAAAAGAAACCTACACCCGTGGCTCTTAACCCAATATTATCATTAAACTTCTAGTTCTAAACTGAAATTTTAATTATATAAACCACCATATAATTGAAATTATAAAGAGAGTATTAATTCTTATGAGTTACTACTCTCTTTTTTATAAAACTAAAATTATATTTAGCAAAAATTGTGGGTTTTGAAATTGCATATACTTAAACACTGATATAAATTTTGTCAATTTTTTATCTTTTTTATAAAAATGCTTGAATTTTCTATTTTTATATGCTATAATAAACCTACAATTTAATATGCCATCATAGTATAAGGGTTAGTACACCAGCCTCTCACGTTGGACATAGGGGTTCGAATCCCCTTGGTGGTACCAGTGGAGAAAGTGCTTTTAAAGGCACTTTTTCCTTAGTGTGACATACCCCTATGGCCAACGCTCGGCAAAGGGCGAAGTGGGATAGAGGTATGCGGCAGCACTTTGCCGAACAGTATACCATCGAATTTTTGGTGGTACCAGTGGAGAAAGTGCTTTTAAAAGCACTTTTTCCTTAGCACCAAGGGGCTAGTCAAGGGAGATTAAAATTATTTTATGTCCAACGCTCGGCGAAAACTTCGAGTGAATAAGTATGGGTAAATATTGGGTTTTCGCCGAACAATTTAAAAAGTTCGAATCCCCTTGGTGGTACCATAGTCCGCCAATGGCGGGCTTTTTTATTAGTTTATTTTTTTTGGTTTCTATCAAGTTTTTATTTTTTTATAATTTTTGTGTATCTTGCAAAAGAGGAGAAAATATGGTAGTTGCGTTTACAGGAATCACGGGGAACATGGGCCAAGCAGTTTTAGAGCAGGTCTCAAAAAACCCGAGTATTGATAAATTTGTCTTTTTAGTGTTGAAAGATGACAAAAGAATTAAAAAGTTATTGAGGCGCCACAAGGAAATTCGCGAAAAATGCGAAATAATATACGGGAGTCTAGCAGACAAGGAGGCGTGCGAAAGGCTGGTCGCTGGCGCTGATTATGTCGTGAATATGGCAGCAGTCATTCCGCCACACTCTGATAAATTCCCAGAGAAAGCGGTTGAGTGCAACCAAGTAGGAGTTTATACCTTGGTTAGCGCTATAGAGCGTCTCGTAAAACAGCCAAAACTCATCCACATTTCGACAGTTGCCTTGTACGGAAATAGGGCGGGCGAGCATTTATGGGGCAGGGTCGGTGACCCGCTACTTTGTAGTCCATTAGACATCTATTCAGCGACAAAATTACGCGGCGAATGGCGAGTGTTAGAGTCTAGCATAAAAGATTGGGTGGTACTGCGGCAAACAGCAATGCTGCACAAAAACATGCTTGCTGACAATATGGATGATGGATTAATGTTTCATACTTGCTTTAATGCGCCACTAGAGTGGGTGACTGCACACGATAGCGGGGTGCTAATTAATAACATTCTAAAGAAAGACCGCGATACTGACTTAAGCAAAGTTTTTTGGCACCGTTGCTTTAATATTGGCGGCGGCGAGGTGAATTGCAAGACAGGTTACGATGTATTAAACGATGGTTTTAATATTATCGGCGGCGGAGTAAAGGACTTTTTTCGCCCGAATTTCAATGCTACTCGAAATTTCCACGGAATGTGGTTTTACGATAGCGACAAGTTGGAGGAGTTGTTCCACTATCAATCGCAATCAACAGCGGACTTTTGGCGCGAATTTTTAGAGTCTCACGGGTATTTTAAAATGGGCAAAATTGTCCCTAAGAGTTTAATTCGCAAACTTGCGATTGAGCGCTTGTTTAGGGATAAAAATGCGCCAAAATACTGGGTAAAGCACAAGCAAGATGCCCGCGTTCAGGCATTTTTTGGCGGATATAAAAAGTATGAGGCAATCGGCACTGATTGGTCTAAATTTAATTTATTAATCGAAAACCGCGCCGAAAACGGCGAAAAGATTAGTTTTTCGGATATTAATAAAAAAGCAAGCGCAAAACTCATTGACTACGGCTTTGATATAGATAAGGGCGTAATCACACTAGAGGACCTAAAAAATGTAGCCAAAATGCACGGCGGCGAGTTATTAAGTGAGGACTTTAGCGGCGATTTGTATCAAAAACTCAAGTGGAAAAATAGCGACAATGTCGAGTTTGTGGCGAATCCGTATACGGTGCTATGTGCTGGTCACTGGTTTAATAGGCTCTATACCGAAAATCGCTGGGACTTCGACAGGCTCGCAAAAACTGACAAAATTTTTGCTCAAGTTTGGTATGATTCGCACGACAAGGAGGAGGCTTTTTGCTATTACCTTGATGCGAATTACGATGCGGGTATGTTTGAGGGCGAGGAAAAACCTCAAAATATTCTAATCTGCTACTTTTCTGGTACGGGGAATACTAAAAAGTTGGTAGATAAGTACGCAGAGGAATTCGTTAGCAAAAACCAAAATGTGACCCTATATAAAATCGAGGAGGGCGACTTTAATCTCGATTTAAATAAGTTTGATATGCTGGGTATTGCGTACCCAATTCACGCCTTTAATGCACCATCAATTATTGTAAACTTTGTGAAAAAATTAAAGAAGCAACAGAAAAAGACTAAATTATTTATAATAAAAACCTCGGGCGAGCCATTAGCACTCAATAATATTTCATCTACTAAAATCAAAAAGTTGTTAAAGCGCCGCAACTTTATACTAACCAATGAATACCATTATGTTATGCCGTATAATATCATTTTTAGGCACACGGACAATATGGCATATAAGATGTGGGAGACCGCAAAAAATCTAGTCCCCGTGCATTGTGAGGAGATTTTAGGAAACAAGAGCGCCAAACTCAGTTGGGTGTTTTTAGGGGGACTATTAGCGTGGGTATTTAGGATAGAGTACTGGGGTGGTCGATTTAACGGTAAGAGGTACAAGGTCAATGAAAATTGCATAAAGTGCCAAAAGTGTGTGCGTTGTTGCCCAACTAAAAATATTAAAATAAAGGATGGCGAACTTGAATTTGGCGATAATTGCATTATGTGTATGCGTTGTTCCTTTTTCTGCCCTAAAAATGCGATAAAAATCGGCTTGTTTGACAATTGGAAGGTAAACGGCGAGTATAATTTTGACAACTATTCCGAGACCGAGGAGCAAACGCACAAGAAATTTTGTAAAAAATCGTACACAAAGTACTTTAACAAAAGCGATAAGAAAATCGCAGAATATAAGGCAAAAAACAATAAAGATTAGAAATTTACATAAACAAAGTAACGAAACTTGTCAAATTTTTTAACTTTATAAAACTCGCGTGACTTTATCTTGATTTTTTTATATATTTATATAAAAAAGAGCGAGGAAATCATGTTAAAACTTGTTGATATTAAAAAAGCATACGGTGAAAAAGACTTTATAGTACCAGCGCTAAAAGGCATTAATCTTGAATTTAGAAAAAGCGAATTTGTGTCCATTTTGGGTCCTAGTGGGTGTGGAAAAACGACTCTACTAAACATCATCGGTGGGCTAGATAAGTACACTAGCGGAGATTTAATTATAAACGGGCGCTCTACAAAAGACTACGAGGACAAGGACTGGGATGCGTATCGAAATCGCACAATAGGCTTTGTGTTCCAAGACTATAATTTAATTCCGCACTTAACTGTTGTCGAAAATGTCGAACTCGCTCTCACGCTCTCGGGCGAGAAAAAAGCAGTTAGGCGCGAGCGTGCTGTTAAAGCGCTTGAGCGCGTAGGCCTTAGCGAACATTTAAAAAAGAAACCTAATCAACTCTCGGGCGGGCAGAAGCAACGAGTTGCCATTGCGCGCGCGATAGTCAATAACCCCGATGTAATACTTGCCGATGAGCCAACGGGGGCATTGGATAGCAAGACCAGCATCCAAATTATGAATATTTTAAAGGAGATTAGTAAAGACAGGCTCGTAATTATGGTCACCCATAACAACGACCTTGCCGAGCAGTATAGCACGCGCATAATTAGCCTACTTGATGGATTGGTCACAAGGGATACTAATCCATTTATTAGCGATGAGACAGGCGAGGATAAACTCGCGACCGCGCGTACGAGTATGAATATTTTAACGGCATTTGGACTGAGCCTAAAAAATCTATTTACTAAAAAAGCGCGCACAATACTCACGGCGCTTGGCTCGAGCATTGGTATAATAGGTATTGCGCTTGTGTTAGCGTTGAGTAATGGCTTTAATATCTATATAAACAATATGCAGCGCGATACTTTGTCTACTATGCCGATTTCGATTGGCGCTTCGGCAATAAGTGACTTTTCAAATATCGAATTCGATACTTCCTCGCCCGAAATTACCGATGACAAGATAATCTCATATGTACCATCTAGTTCGCTAATCCACCGTAATAATATTACGAAAGAATATGTCGATTATATCGAGGCTCGACCAGATTTATATAGTTTTCGCTCGTATAAATATAATATGGACTTTAATATTGCAAAGGAGCAGAACGGGAACTATTCATATCTAAATAACATTAGTATTTTTCAACTTGCCGATAACGATACTATGCTAATTAATGAGTATCCATTGCTCGAAAATTGTGGCAGATACCCAGCAAATGCAAATGAGATTGTGCTAGTCTTAAACAATAATCGCCAGATTAGCGAAAATGTGTTGACTAGCCTAGGGCTTAGTAAAGGTACGGGCGAGGGGACAAGTTATGAGTTTAGCGACTTTGTAGGGAAGACCTTTAAGGTAATTTTAAATAATGAGGCATACGCACTAGATGCGGAAACAAACATCTTTTACAAAAACACCCTAAATAGCGCAATTTACAATAGCGAAAATTCTGTAACTCTCGAGATTGTCGGAGTTGTATACAATAATAGTACCTCGAGTCAATTTGATATGTCGAGTGTTCTAGGAGGCGCCAGCGACTACGAGGGAATTGGGTATACGAGCGCACTAACCGAGTATATTCACGACCAAAACTACAATTCAAATATTGCGGTTGCGCAGCGTGCTGATATGACCAAAAATGTGCTGACAGGCGAAAGTTATGGTCCATTAGATACCCAACGGGCATTAAACAACCTACAGAAACTCGGCGGTTACGCGCTACCTACTACGATTAATTTGTATGTAAATGATTTCGAGCAAAAGACCGATTTAAAGGCGTACCTTGATGCGTATAACATTAACCTAGATACCGCTGATAAAATCATCTACACTGACTCCAGTGAGATAATTTCGGATACCTTGAGTACGATGATTGATGCGATTTCAATTGTGTTGATTATATTTGCTGCAATCAGCCTAGTGGTTTCGAGCATTATGATAGGTATAATTACCTATGTATCCGTAATTGAGCGCACAAAGGAAATTGGCGTGTTGCGTAGCATTGGTGCTAGAAAGCGTGACATCGCTAGAGTATTTAATGCCGAGACACTGCTAATTGGCTTTGGCGCTGGAGTAATTGGCATACTCATTACGCTAATTTTACTAATTCCATTAAATCTAATAGTGTCCGCACTTGCAATGGGAGTTAATATCAGTGCCGTTCTCAATCCGTTGCATGCACTTATTCTCATTGTATTGAGTACATTCTTAACAATAATTGCAGGGCTAATACCCGCAAGTATCGCTAGCAAAAAACAACCAGTTTTATGTCTACGCGCAGAATAAAATGTATGCTCTACCCTTAAAAAATGTATAAATAGGGGTAGGGCATACTTTTTTATTAAAGTACAAATTTCGCAAACTTTTTATACAATTTGTCATAAAATTCGACAAAACAACCCAAAATTCGCCTAAAAATTCAAAAAGTATCTTGTAAAAATCTACAATTTTGCTATAATTCCCGAAAGGGGAAAGTTATGATTACGCATTTTAGACCGATTTTTCTTTGCTTTTTAGGTATGGCTTTTGGAATTTGTCTAACTTTAATTAGCGCTGTTTATAGCGTTTGGTGTCTGGTCGCCACTTTGGTAGTAGTTGTTATTTTTAGCATACTGCTCCTAATTAGTCGTTTTCAAAAGTCGGGCTTTTTTCGTGCTGTGTTTTCGACTCGCTGGTATTTTGTGATCATCTTGATAGCAACGATACTCGGCTCGTGCTTGTGCCTAGTTTCTATCACAAAACACGCCCCGACATTTACTCCTGATGAGACAAGATATTACGGCATCAGCGGTACGATTGCATCAAATTATATTGAGACCGACAAGGGCTTTTACTTCTTTATCTCTAATGCAACCGTTTTAGATAATGAGGAAACTATTCCACTCGATAGCAATATTTATGTGTATATAACTAAGAATGCTAACACCGCTATAACTGATGAGGACTTAAACTCAATTTTGGCTGGCAATGAAATTTTTGTCACCACGAGGCTGACATCAACCCCAATTTTTAGCAGCGATGGATTTAATTCATGTGCGTATAAAAATAACTTTCAGCATACCGCATATATAAGTTTTGAAAATATCATCGTAATGGAAGGCAATCTCAGTTTTATGGATAGCGTGCGGGAGCGCATACGCAATCTATATAAACAATTTATGGATGAGAGATATGCGGGACTTGCGTTTTCGGTCTTGATAGGCGACAGGGCGGAACTTGATGCCGACATTGAGGATAACTTCCAAATTGCAGGTATTGCCCATGTTGTGGCGGTGAGCGGGTTAAATACTGCGTTTATAATGCTACTTTTATTGTGGCTACTTAAATTATTTAAGGCAAAACGCTGGGTAAAGATTACAGTTGTTGTCGTAGTGCTGGCGCTGTATGCGTGGTTATGCGACTTTACTCCAAGTATAATTCGAGCGAGTCTTATGTCGGTGTTTTTGCTCCTTGGTAATTTGTTCGGTAGACAAACGGACAAACTCAATAATGTATCTTTAGCCGCGGTTCTTATTTTGCTATTCAAACCAATGTATATTTTCGATTTGAGTTTTTTGCTTAGTTTCTTTGGTGTGTTTGGGATATTTTTACTTTACCCTGTTATGCAACGGGCGTTTAGGTTTTTGCGCTGGCGCCCCTTAGTTGATGCTGTAGCACTCACTGTTTCGGCAACAATCGGTACCGCGCCATTAATTATTAATACATTTAATTACTTTTCGTTAATTGGTTTTGTTGCAAACCTCGTACTCGTGCCACTGTTTGGGTACGCCTTTATGTTGCTTTTTGTGGTGACCATTTTTGCCCTAATTATTCCAATACTTGGGTATTTGTTCGTACCTATACAATACGGCTTTTGGCTGGTTGACAAGGGAGCATGGCTGTGCGCAAGTGTTCCGTTTGCTACGATTAGTGTGCCGACTGTCTCGACTTATGCGACAGTTAGTTATTACCTCGGTGTGTTTGCGGCTAGCAGATTTAATCTAGTAGGTGAGGGTACAAAAGTTGTGTCTACTACAATCTTGTTTGATGTGTATCTCTTTGGGCTAGTATATGCTATGTATATAACGGCTTTAGCAACTTAAAAACTTTACAAATTACTTTTTTCGTGGTAAAATTAATATATGAAGTTTCAAGATTTAAAGAAAAGTTTAACGAGTCTAATGCCTGTATACTATGTTTATGGCGATGATGCATTCCTTAGGCACAAGGCTGTCGAGATGATTGAGGCGCGCGCGGTCAAGTTCCCAGATTTGAATATAATTCGCTTTGATGATGAAAATACCGATATAAATTCGATCGTAATTGCTTGTCGTGCGCTACCTATGATGGATGAGCATAGAGTTGTTGTTTGTAAGGATTTGAGCGTGAAAAAACAAGAGGAGTTGAAGCCTCTAGTCGATTACGCCAAAGCGCCTACGGCTACGACTATCTTAATCGTTGTGGACAGCGCGGGGGCGGCGTTGTATAAAAAGTTTGCAGAAAACGCTACTAATATAGACTGTAATAAACTCGATGTCAGTCTACTGAGTAGGTTAGTGCTCAATGAATTATCACATTACGCGTGTAAAATAAATTCGGATGCACTGTCTGCTTTAATTGAGTACTGTAATTTGGACTATACACGAATAAACAACGAGATTATTAAACTCGCATCACTGGTCGGTAGCGGCGGTACAATTACCTTAGATGATGTAAAAAATAATGTCAGTCGTGAGATTGACTACGATATTTTTGAGTTAAGTAATGCCGTGAGTCGTAAGGATGGAGGAGCGGCTATCGCAATAGTCACAAATTTGTTAGAGAAAAAAGAGTCCCCGCAGAAACTCTTAATGCTGATTCAAAGCAACTTTCGCCGTATGTTTTACGCAATTAGCGCAAAGGAAAGTACTTTCGATGTTGCTAATAAACTTGGCGTAAAGGAGTACGCTGTTCGAAAGGCTCGTGAGCAGGCTGCAAGATTTACCCCTGCTAGACTTAAAAAAATTTTAGACTTGGGGGCTGACCTTGACTATCAAATCAAGGCAGGGCTTATGACTGATGAAAATGCAATTCTCTATTTTGTGGCAAATATCTGCAGTTAATGCGCCTTTTTGAAGTTTGTTAAAATTTCATATTCAATAGTTTTAGTCGAGGATGCAATTTCGGTAGCAGTTATCTCGAGTTCGCCGTTTTGACCGAGTACTGTCGCGTAGTCATTGATTTTTGCATCTACATTCGTTACATCTAGTATTGTCATATCCATACAAATGTTTGCGCAAATTGGACAAGGGGCGCCATTAACTAGCATATATCCATTCTTTGCCCAAAGCCTCGGTAAACCTTCTCCGTAACCTATCATCACGGTTGCGGTTTTCATATTTTTACGCGCTTTATTCTCATTTCCGTAGCCTATGTATGCGCCCTTTTTAATCTCTTTTATAGCGGCAATGCGTGCCTTGATGTTTAAAATCGGGCGGACCTCGGGGAAATTATATCCATATAGCGCAATGCCAGCCCGCACCATATCGTAGCACGGCTTTTCAGTATAAAAACTACTATTGCATAAGTGTCGAGTTATCGAAGTGGGGACTAAGTCGCAAAAACGCTGGAAAAGCAAAATCTGCTCGTAATTACGATTGCAAAACTTGTCTCCGCTGCCCAGATGACTAAAAATTCCTGTAAGAGTTATGTTATCATACTTTTTTAATGCTGCACAAAAATGCACAAGTTCGCTAGTCGTGTCGAGTCCAAGCCTATTCATACCAGTATTTACTTTGATGTGTATGCGCGCTCTAGTGTGCGTGAGTTTACAGTAATTACTGAGTAGTTCTAAATCCTCAATCCTATCCAAACCAAATGTAACACCATAGTTAATCGCGGGGAGTAGGTAATGTGTCGAAAAACCTCCTAAGACAAGGACATCAATGTCGCCATACCGTTTTTTGAGCATAACCGCTTCGCGATTGTTGGTTACCGCAAAATAATCAACTTTGTCGACAATTTCATCACAAACCGCTTTTATTCCGTGACCATACGCATCGCATTTTACGACTGCACATAGTTTTGTCCCTTTTACCATCTTTTTTCGTATGGCTGCTATGTTATGTATCAGCCTCTCTTTATCAATAGTTACAATAATATCTTTCATACTAACCTCAAATTTATATATGAAAGACTCAAACTTTTTGTACAATTATACTTGATTAATGGTGCATAATCAAATCAATAATAAGTAATGCACAGCCGTGCCGACAATAAAATAGTGAGTAGGCGTATTGCAATAAAATAGCACAAAGCCGTACCCGTAGTGCGTAGGCGCACTCCCGATATATAAGTAAGCGGAATAGATTCTTCGTCTCAGGCTCCGTAAGCAGGGCTCAGAATGACAAATGATTATTAAGCGAACCAACAACCACATATTTTAAATTCAACTTGTGAAATGTAGACAGAAAAACCCGCGCCAGCCTATATTTTTGGGTCATCCTGAGCCTCGACCCGCAGCGCCTTCAGACGAAGGATCTATTCCTTTTAAAAATATTCTTGGGTTACAACTAAACAAATAAGAGGCAGAGTGGCTGGCGCAAAACTATTCGTTTTTTCCGTACTAAGTACTCTTGCGCCAGACTTCCCGCAAGCGGGAAGGCATCCTGAGCCCCGACCTGCAGCGCTTTTCGTATCTCAGCGTAAAGTGAAAGGCCCCATTAGGAACATCTAGCAATACGCTGCCCGAAGGATCTATTCCTCTAAAAATAACTTAATACAACAAAAAGCCTGTTATATACGGGCTATTACTACCTTGTTTTTTAAAAAGTTAAAGAGGCTTCCGCGGGCTGGGGTATTGTCTATCCGCGGGCTAACGCTCTTGCGGTAGACCACTGCGCAAGCCACTCACTTCGTTCATACGCAAGTAAACTACTTGCTATAGTCCTCGTTTTTTGTCTCTTTAATGCAAGCATAACGATACAAAAAAACGAGTCCTATTACGCAAAATAAATTTTGCGTACGAACTCGCTCGTTCTCCTTGCTTATGGTGGATGATTAGGGACTCGAACCCTAGACCCACTGATTAAGAGTCAGTTGCTCTACCAACTGAGCTAATCATCCATTTGAAATGATACTTTGCTAGTATAACACATTTATTTATTATAATCAAGAGTTTTTTACAAAAAAATCTAAATTTTAATTTTTTTGATAAAATTGTTTACAAACACCCAAAAAAGTAAATTTTTTAAAAAAATTATAGAAATTACAACTTAGTTTTACTTTAAAAAACTTTTAAGTTTGCAAAAAGTTTTAATGTCTGTTATAATTAAATAAAAGTCATAGTAGGGGGGCAAAATGAGGGTAATTTTAAGCAAAAAGGGGCTAGACAGTAGTTATGGTGGGTACCCTATAGATTTAGAGAAAATGCTTAAATTAACAAATAATAAAATGATATATATACCTATGCCAATGGTGGAAAATGTAGACAACAAAGGCAAAAAGTATAGTGAAATCAACACAGAATTTGGTAATTTTGACAAACTTTATAAGAGCATTGTCCGTAATGATAAAGATTATAAATTAAAATATAAGGCTGAAAAATTAGATGCCGACACGGCATTTTGTCATCCAGACCCGTATATTTTAGAATTATACAAAAATAATTCTGCAGATTTAAGTAGTTTTGGGGCGGGGAAAACCGCCGCTTCGCACTTAACAAGCCAAGGAGTGGGTAAGGGCGATTTGTTTTTGTTTTATTCCTCTTACTTATATAAAAACAAAATTATTCATGCAATTTGGGGATACTTAGAAGTGGGTGAGGTGATTAGGTTTGATAGTATAAACAAAGAGGAGAAATTAAAGAAATTAGGCGAACAGCCTCATAAATCAGTAATGGGAAATAATGAATGTAAAGACATTATTTATGTCGCGAAAGAAGGTAATTTAAGTCTAAACCCCAAATTCCCAAGTAGCGGATTATTTACATTTAGCGAAAAATTAATTTTGACAAATCTCACGCAAACGGGTTATACGGCGCGCACTTTGTGGCGTATACCTCAATTGTCTAATGTTGTGCCTTCGTGGAATGGCGGTCGGGCATTTAACGAGTGGGGCGAACTTAAAGTAACACCATGTGCTCAAGAATTCGTTCTCCCCACAAAAGGTACAGATGGCGAGGGGAAAGTCAAAAAATGGGCGGGAAGCCTTTTTACTGGCAAAAATTTACAAAATACATAAAAACTCTCTCAAAACATCATATACTTTAAAAATTTTGAAATAATATGCAAAATCGTTAGGTTTTTTTTGAATATTATAGTAAAATATGTTGTATAAAGTAACCAAATTGACAAAAAATAGTACATATACGGGAGGTATGTATGGCTGAAAATAATAATGAAAACAGGTTCGGCAGTGATGCACCAAAATCACCCACGCAACCTCAGTTTGGTGGTCAACCAAATTTTCAGCAAAACAATATAAATACCAATGGTCAACCAATGGGAAACCCTCAGAACATTCAGCGCCCGACTCAACCTGCAAATATGGGACCTCAAACTACAGCGCCTCAGTCTCAGCCACAAACACCAAATGCTCCTAAACAGAATGTTGATAATAAAAAGACCTTGACTGATGAGGACCGTGAGCGTTTATACGAGTTTAATAAAGACAACACCGAAATTAAAAAGGTTAAGAAGCGTGTTAAAAAGCCCGCTCTTACCGAGAATGCAAGACCATTGTATAAGGTTCGCCGTTTGTATAGTGCGAGAATTGCGCGCAGGATGTACTTCGAGCAAATGCTTGAGATTGCTAGAATTCGTGCGCTTGCGGGTGAAAGTGGTAGAAAGGGCGCAGCCCTAATCGGTGCCGCGGCAAAAAAGACTAAGAACCTAGTTGTTACACTGTTAATCGTGTTTGCGATTTTGGCGGTAATCGGTACAGGTACTTTGGTAACCGTGTTGTTATTAAACGAGGAGCGCGGGAATTTTGAGTTAACTGGCGAGATTCACATTACGGGAGAAGATACCGAACAAAAAATTGACAACTATAGATTGGGTACCGATATTACGACTCCAATTAGCATCAGTAACGAAACAGGGCAAAGTATAATGATGAAAATTACCGTGACTATGACCGCAAACGATGCGCTTGCGGAAAGTTTACGCGAGAATATCACAAACGGACTCGATTACGAGGATTTGATATTTGATTATTCTTTAGCAAATGCCAGTGTTTGGGTGCAGAGTGATAACTATCTTGAGTCCTCTTATACAAAAGTTTATAACTTCTATTATGTAGGGCAAGTCGCAAACGATGGTAGTATGAATATTTTTTCTAGTTACAAAATCGACCTAGTTGACCCAAGTGCAGACTACAATCCTTGGGCAAATGGGGTATATGGCGTAAATCTAACCTTTACTGTCGAGGCACACAGTGCACAAGGGGTAAACCCTATGACTTTGGGGTGGCCTAGTGAGTGGTTAGATGCTTATCAACAGATGTATGGTTAAGATGCTTGAATATTTAACCTATTTTGTGTATAATATCTATATATGCTACTGGATAGTACACAAATCTATTGTTAACGGAATAAATTAAGATATCTCGTAGGCTTAATTAGTTTACGAGATATCTTGTATTAGGAGAATTTATGAAAATTTCTAAGACTAATTTAGTTTTAATACCCTTTATATTATGCGCGCTGTTTTTGACCGCAATGTTAGCGGGCTGCTCTGTTAGCACTCCGCAACTTGTGGTTAATGGTTACACGATTTCGTGGAATACTGTCGACCGCGCTAGCGGGTACGAGGTTAATGTAGATGATGTGACCTTTACGACAAATGGCAACGAGGCAAACTTAATCACTTATTTGCAGAAGGGAAATATTTCTAGCGTTAGGGTAAAGGCGCTCTCTAATAACTTTTTATATGCTTCATCCGCGTATTCAAACTCTGTTAGCATAACAGTTGGTTCGCAGCGCCTTGCTACTCCTGTAAATTTTGTCTTAGCGCAAGATGAGGATGAGTTCGTGTTTAGTTGGGATGCGGTAACAGGGGCACAGCACTATTGTTTGCGTATTGTTGATGACTCAAATCAAGTACAATACTTTTATACGGACAACATAACTATAGATATCTCCAATAAACTCGAAAAATATGGGCAACTCTATGCCACAGTGTTTGCCTATGCCGACAATCTTTCAACATACGCACCTTCGGAGTATTCCGCAACTATTGAGTTTGTAAATCCCTCTATGCTCGACATTCCCACCAAAACAAACATAGAGGTAAGTGGTAGAAACCTAGTTTACTCTTGGGATGCTGTAGATAATGCGGCAGGATATAATGTTAGTGTCCTTAATGGTGACACATATTACACGACCAGCACTAGTTATACTTTACATTCTGCCGTAAACTCGGGCGAGGCGGTTTTTGTGTCCGTTCAGGCAGTGAGCGGGGATACGACTTTGCGCCTTAACTCTGCATACTCAGGCGTGAATGCATATTATCCAGCAGGCTCGGCGCAGAGTTATACTGGAAAGAATTTGACTTTCGGAGATGAGACATTTGACTTGGTAGCAGATAGTTATAGCGAACTCGAAAATATAATTCACTTTGGGCTGTTCTATCGTGTAGATAACATCAATTTCTTTGTAAATTATAGAACTTTTAGTGCGGGAAGCTTATACGCTGAGGGCGATGTCGATAGCGCAATTGAGTCGTACGCCGAAATAAAGGCTCTGTCTTATAACCGCCCAATTCGCACTATCAATAACTACGGTATGTACAGTCTGCAAATTACAGATTACTATAACCCGATTTACCCCACAGGTGTCGCAGAGGGGGATATATACAATTATCAAAACGAGACCGTGACCCCAGAGTCATTTACTGATACCCCTAGGGCTAGCGATTTCGAGGACTTTAAAATAAACGAGCGCACTCGTGAAATGACAGTCTACACCAGTGACCAACTCTACTACGCTGTAGAGTACGGTTGCAAACCTGTTTTCCCTGAGGGGAATTCACCCGCAGAGCAGGCTTATGATGCTGCAAAAGACATTTTGCGCGAAATTATTGACACAATAGTTAATATTAGCCAATATGAAGCTAATCTCACTGAGGCCGAATCCTTAGCCAATGACCCAGAACTTGGTGAAATCGCCAAGGAAGATATCGCCAATTTAAAAACTCTGCTCAAAAATGCTAATGAGCACCTTGAGGAGCTACTCCTTCCCCACGACCCAGAAGACGATAAACCAGCCATTTTTGAAATCAGAGCTGGGGCTGGAGGCGACGAAGCATCACTTTTTGCCGCCGAGCTTTATCGTCTGTATCAAAAATACGCCGAAGCACATAATCTTAAATTTGAACTTATTTCTGAAAACCAAAATGAAGCCGGTGGCATGAAAGAAGTTATTTTTAAACTTTCCGGAGATAATGCTTATGGCCAGCTGAAATTTGAAGGTGGCGTCCATCGCGTTCAACGCGTTCCAGTTACCGAATCACAAGGGCGCATTCATACTTCTACGGTTACAGTTGCCGTTTTACCAGAAGCATCCGAGAAAGATTTAGAAATTAAGCCAGAAGATTTGCGTATAGACATTTACCGTTCAGGTGGACATGGTGGACAAGGTGTCAATACTACTGATTCGGCAGTTCGTATCACGCACTTGCCTACTGGTCTTGTCGTCGCTATGCAAGACGAACGCTCGCAACAGCAAAACCGAGTCAAGGCCATGAACATCTTGCGTTCACGCCTACTAGAACGCAAAAAAGAAGAAGAAATCAAAAACGCTTCCGAAGTTCGCAAATCTCTCATTGGTACTGGCGACCGTTCCGAAAAAATTCGTACTTATAATTTTCCGCAGGATCGTATTACTGACCACCGTATTCATTATTCACGTAGCAATATCAATTCTGCTATGGACGGTGATATAGATGACATTATTACTGAACTAATTAAACATGAACGAGAACTTACCAAGAGCATATAAATTAGGCTACCAAGACTTTTACGGTTTTAGATTCAAAG
>CASEHF010000016.1 GCA_949287685.1 uncultured Christensenella sp.
GCACACGCAATATATACATATTAAGTAAGGCTATTCGCTTTGAATGGTTGCCTACGGTTAGTTTAGAATGTTTTAAGAGGAATAGATCCTTCGGTGCGTAGCCGCAATCCAAACAAGTAGTGCATAGCCGTATCCCCAAACGATACTAATAAAAGTCTGTCATCCTGAGTGCCGACCCGCGAAGCCTTCAGACGAAGGATCTATTCCTCTTTAAGTGGCAGAGAGTACTGGGCTGGCGCGAGAGTATACATTTCTCATTGCGGCGGTCATTCACGCGCCAGACTTCCCGTAAACGGGAAGGCATTCTGAGCCCTGCTTGCGGAGCCTGAGACGAAGAATCTATTCCGCTTGACTTTGCTACAAAACCTACGGAACAATTATAAATGTACAAGGTACACCTTTGATATATTGACTTAACGCTAGCCCTAGAATATTTAAAAGAAATAGACCCTTTGTCTAAAGGTGCTGAGGGTGGATACTCAAGGTACCTAAGACAAAGAATCTATTTTGCTAAAAATATCACAAGATATACAAAGCAATTATAATTGATGTGAAATTAATTAAGTTTTAAAAACTAGCTTAAGTTCTCGTTTTACGCGGTTAGACTAATAGTTGTGGTATAGGTGTAGAGACCGTATGGAATAGTAAGCGCCGGAATTCCAAAAGGCATAGTAGCCACTAATTGCATAAAGCCATTAAAGTTTACAAACGGACTCGATACCCCACCTTCTTCGTTATGTGTGTAAGACAGTACAAATATAACATCTACGCTGTTGTTAGTCGTATCAATCTCGCCAATAACAGCATCCAACATACCCATTTGTGCCTCATACTCCTGCCCATCAACTAATTGCGCTGTCACTACATAAGAGTTTGTATAGCCCACCTTTCCATTAACAAAGCCCTCTAGCTCTGCACTTGTGGTAGAAAGATTATCTAATACCTCACTGCTGATTACTTTGGTAATCATTTGGTCCGCTTGAGAAGTGTATTGAGTATTACTTGCCGCAGCCAATTCATCCTTGTAGCTGTTTTGAGTCAATGGATTAAGCATTTCATTGTCTGCGTTTCTAGTGTTAAGTTTGCCATAATCAATATAATCAAACTTAAGCGCAACCTGAGTAGCATCACCAAACAAGGTTTTACCCAAATCAAGTTCCCATTTCCCTAACTTAACATCAATCTCGGTGTATAAGTTTAATAATGTAGTGTCGAATGTCATACCTTTTGTCTCATCGTAACGAAGCCCTTTGCCAGCGATTGTGTAGTTAGGAGTAAGTGCAAGCACGGTGTCAACAAATACTTTGTTAAAGTTTTCGCCACCAATTAACGCCTTGAGTGAATTAAGAATTACATCGGCAGTGCTAGATTCTGCTGTAGTTGCTACTCCAGTGTTATCAGCTAACAACATCATATTATTAGCCGACAAGGTCGACTGTGTAGAACCACCAACAAGCCCTTTAATATCGCCAACGAACTCTTGTATCCAAGCAATAAACTCACGGATTTCGTAAGCAGTATTAAACTTAAATGAATATACAACTTGTTGATTGCTTTGATTTACCACTTCAATTGGGTTAATAAAGTTTGCATATAAGTAAACCTGTGTACTCTCACTTGAATCATAATAGATATTTAGGTAGTCGTGAGTATCTAGGTACTGCGCCTCGCCCTCGGTAGCAATGTTTCTAGGGTAGATACGCAGGCTCAAGAATCCTAAACTCTCCCAATCTATTTTATTCACATCGAACGCGATATCACCTGCCTCGTTTTTACTGATTGCAGGAAGTATAGCAAACGGGTTGAGGTCGGCATTTATCTCAAAGCGGTATGCGTGAGAAAGTGTAGCATTGCCCTCACCCGAATAGAAGTCGAGGTTTGCGCCTGTACTAATGTTGAGTAAATTAATTGCAGTCTCGGGGAATGCGCTCTTATCAAACTCAAATCCAGCAGGCAAAGTGTCGCTAAAGCCCGCCTCGAGCGAAATCACATCGATATCGAGGTGCGGGTTTTGTAATTCCGCAGATACCCCCTCTAGCACCCCCGATAGGTCGATTGAAGTGTCGATATCGAGGTCGAGTTCAACACCCGCTAATGTGCGGAGGCCATTTGCATTCTCAAAGTTTGCGGTTAGTCCTAGGGTTACTGGAGGAGTGCTAGAATTAAAGATTGCGCCTAGAATATCAGCCACTTCGGGGTTTGAAGTGCTAAGTAGCCCGCTGACTAGAGTCATAATGCTGTTTAAATCTAAATCAAGTGACAGGCTGTTTGCGCTAGTCTCAAAGTCGGTAATAAAACTCCCCAAAATCTCGCCAAGAGCCTCACTAATTTCATCGCCAGCACCAGCACCCATTAAACTATTAATAATACTAGATATGCTCCAAGGGGTGTCGCTAGGGGTTTTGAAAGCAAATGAATCGAGGTAATCTGCGAGAGATACCATATTATATGTATACTTAATATCGCCTAAATCGACATATAGTTTTGCGCCCTCGCTAGAATCGAGGTAGTAGATACCGAACACGGTAGCATCAGTGCTAGCGACCTCGAGTCCAATCGTTGAGCCGTAGCCCTCAAGGTCGAGAGCGAGCAATGCGTTTATATCAAAATCGATTGCAAATGGAGTCGTAGCCTGTGTGCTAGAATCAAGCACCAAATCACCCGATACACCTAGGTTGAGGTCGGCATCGGTCGCGAATACCGAATAATTGCTATTCTCTCCCCAGATAGTGTAGGTGTTGTACGCACCGAGCAAAATCTCATCGAGAATTTCGGTATATGACACGGTAAATAGTGGATATAGTGTCATACCATTTTGTACCGTAAGGGTAATTGTCGCTACACTGTTTTCCTTTGCGGGTTTATTAGGATCATCCGCCTCAGGATACAATGGCACAGTGTAGAGATTGTCGGTATACCAGCCGCTAAACACATAGTAGTCATTCGGCACTGCGGTAAGGGTCACGGTGTCACCGACTGCGTACTGCCCTAGCCCTGTCACGGTACCATTTGTAATGGTGTCACCTATTGCAACTGACACTACTTCGCCAAAAACTGCGAAATATTCCATATCGCTAGTGACCACAATACTTAGACTCGTGTCAGTACTAAGTGGCGTGCCGCTAAAGTCTGCCGAAACAAACCAACCTAAAAAGCCGTAGCCAGCGGCAGGGGTCGCAACGAGTGTGATTTCCTCGCCCACATAATAACTCCCTGTACCGATAACGGTACCCTCGCCCATTTTGTTAATAGTGATGTTTGATTTCTCATTTTCACTAAATAGAGCGTAGTAGGTCTTGTCTGCATCGACAGTAGCCTGGTAACTTGGGCTAGATGAGAGTTTGTTTTGATACTCTGCATCTAAGTACCAGCCTGCAAATGTGTAGTGCTCATTAGGGGTAGCGGTAATAGTGACTGAAGTACCTTCATCATACTCGCCCGCGCCTGTAACCGAACCGCCAACACTTGCGACAAGGTCGAGTTTAAATTGGGTCGTGCCACACGCAGCGAGCAAGAACATACAACAAATCACCACCAAACTAGCCACACTAATAGCGCCTACTTTTGTTTTCTGTCCAAACATAGTTTTCTCCTTTTATTATAGAATAATTTATTGTAACATCATTTTAGGTTTTTGGCAATTATTTTAAAATAGATTAAACGCGTTTTGGCAAAGTTGTACATTTTTTTACACTTTGTTAAGCACGACTAAGAGCGGTGTGTAGGCGGTGCGTAGGCGCACAGCCGATAAATACATAAGTAAGGCTGCGCACTTTGTATATTAGTTTGCGATTTGTTTGGTAATATTTTTAAGTGGAATAGATCCTTCTATGCGTAGGCGGTGCGTAGCCGCACACGCAATATATACATATTAAGTAAGGCTATTCGCTTTGAATGGTTGTCTACAGTCAGTTTAGAATGTTTTAAGCGGAATGGATCCTTCGTCAAAGAGCGCTGCGGGTCGACACTCAGGATGCCTTCCCGTTTACGGGAAGTCTGGCGCAAGAGTACTTAGCACGGTAAGAAACGAATAGTTCTGCGCCAGCCCAGTACTCTCAGCCGCTTTATTCTACTATAACTTTACGGTTTGTTCGGCAATGTTTTAAGGGGACACCCCCTTTACGCACCTAGCGCGGGGTCAACATAGTTGAAGTTTACGAGTATGATTTTTATATTTTTTAACATATCGCCATACTGCGATACAATTCCAGCAAAACCATCGAGTTCGGACAATACATCATAGAACACAATCTCCACAAAGCGGTGAGTCGTGTCGATACCATTAAGGCAGAACGACCTATCAAACTTCACGATTTGCGACTGGTCAGTAACCGTAAAACTCCCCGCAGCACTTGCGTTAAAATAGAACAGGTTAAACATATCCCTAGACACGCCATCGGTACCCACCTGAGTATCTAATACATTTGTTTTACTATCCAAAATTTTCTGGCGGTAAGCGGGGTCAATAGGCGTATAGATTGTCAAATACTTCGAAATTAGGCTCGAAATAACCATATTTACGACCGCGGAAATACTGTCATTAAACACTGTAAAGATTGCGGCAATCGCATCGTTGTATGCTATTTCGTACTTTAGGTATAGCCCCGTACCATCGGTTGGGTTGTTAATGTCGATTAGCCCTGCCATATTGGTATATGCATTTTGATTGCGGTGCGGGCCCGAGTTGTCTGCCTTGTCTGGTCCATTGAGCGCCACAGCAGAGCCGCCAATAATACCGCATGCGTAACCATTGATTGTAGCCATACAGCCCTCGAGCGCGATACCATCACCAAACATATTATTAACCGTTACATTCTCGAGCGCAGGTCTACCACTACCAGTAGCCGCAATCTCATCATATGCATAATACAGGCGAATCCCGCGGTAGAAGTTGCGGATATTCACATTTTTAATATACGGGGTCACGGTAGCGTAAGTTGTACCCGTATTCGCCTCGTGCTCCTTATTATCGAGCATCAGCGCACAAGGATACGACATATTCGCAAACCACTCGCGATTCATTTTATTCACAATATCATCTTTAGTAATCTCGGGGTTGGTCTTTTGTGTGATTGCGTAGATTTGCTCGGTATTGAGATATCCAAAACTCCCCTCGATGTCGATATCACGAAGCACAAATGTATATGGAGTATAATCATCCACTGCTCTCGCGTAGAATAGCGAACTTGAGTTCCCGCCGTACTGCTTTATCCCTACGATTTGCTCGCTCGCATCGATTGTGTGACCATTACCATTGATTTCCTTGTCGCCGACTGGCTTAAAGTTTTCTTTTCCGCCGCTCATAATGATGTCATTTGTGATATTGATAATTTTTATGCTGGTGTCTTGGCAAGCATCTTGGAGTTCCTTTACGGTAGAGACATTTACGCCATTATTTATGCAAATTTGTAGCGATAGGCTCGTGCGCTCGATACTACAACCTGACAAACTGCTAAACATAACCGAGTATGTCCCCAAAGAGTCAAACTTTAGCGTACCGCCGCTATAACTAATGTCACTTGCCTCTCCAGTAGTCTCGCCATTCACGACCTCAAATCTAGCGATGTTTTCACCATTTTGACTAACTACTAGCGCGTAGTCCGTGCAGCCATTTGCACTAGATGCGGGAATGTCTGGGGTGAAGTTTTCTAGAGCCGTGCCGTTAGTGAAATTATAGTCGACATCGCGCTCATTATACGCTGTCGGCAAGTAGATTACCTCGGGCGTGCGCAAAATGTTTACAGTTAGGCTCAGGCTCTTAGCCCCAAAAGTGGCAGTTACTTGTGTGCTACCGTGCTGAAGCGGCTGAATAGTATCGCCGACAATATTCAAAACCCTCGGGTCTGCCACTATATACTCGATTTTATTCGATGCCACGGTGACAAAGTCATCAGCCTTGCTCACAATCAACCTAGCGCCCAAACTTTGGTTGCTCGAAGTGATTGAAGTGTCGACAGTCAATGTGCGGTCTGCGATACTATCGTTGTTAAACACCAAATCTAGCACATCTGCCTCATCAAACGCCTCGACTGTTAGGTTTACGACACTTGATTCAACCTCGCCAATACGCGCCCTAATTGACACGCGGGAATCAGCCGCAAGGTCGTTGTTTATAATCAAATTATTGTTAGATATTACAGCATTGTTTGTTAACACTATGTACTCAATTTCGCGAGTAGCATTACTCGGGACTACCTTTGCCGACAACGGCACGATTTCGCCCGCATACACGGTAGTCGTGTTTAAATTAAGAGCGATGCTAGTAGCCTCGATATGCTCGACTGTGAGTACTAGCCTATTCGAGGTTAACTCATCCGTAGCTGCCTCGAGAATAATCGTAGTCCCTGGAACCGCTGTATCGCTAATCGTTAACTCAAGTCCCTCTATAGTAGCGTTCTCGCCACCAGAAACTATGCGGACAGTCGCATCTACAGGGTCTGGAATGTCGCTAGTCACATTTAAGGTGTACTTTTTACCAATCTCGACATCATTTCCACCACTTAGACTGAGGCTGAGGCTAGTAGCCACGCGCTCATTTACAATGAGACTAAGTTGATTGCTGAGCACGCCCTCGTAGTTTGCTACCACCAAAATTTCGGCATTTGAGGGTGCATTGTCATTTACCGTTAACTCCATTCCCTTGATGCTCACATAACTATTGCCCTTTAGCACCTCGAGTGTCACATTTTTTATATTCGCCCCCGTATTCGCGGTGACTGTTAAGCCATAACTCTCATTAGCCTCGACAATTGAGACATTGTCCTCAATCGCTAGAGTAATAGCCGTAATTTTAGGCTCGCCACAACCAGCGAGCAACACGGGAGCAACCAGTAGCACAATCATAAAAATGGCTATACAAAAGCGCTTTGTATCTATTTTAGTTTTTAAAGTTTTCATAATCTCCTCCTCATACCGAGTAAATAATCATAAGTGTTGTATAGTTTGCGGTCGAATCATCACCTATGTAGAGTTTGACTTGCGCGACACCCGTGTTATTGAATGTCAGCACCGTGCCGCTTAAACTACAGTCGCCAGACATAATGGTCAAGTGTGCATTAGTCATATCGCCCTCGATATATTCGCTCAAATCTACCGTAGGCGTGTCCGTGGTAACTCGCGTAGTGTTAAACACGGCGCCACCACCTAGGACTGTGACCTCACACTCATCGCTAAAGCCGCCATCGACTGTAGTCACGGTTATTACGGTACTGCCCGCACGCAAGAATGTCACGACACCATTTTCATCCACCACACAGATTTGAGAATTGCGAACATCCCAAACCACGGCTTTGTTCTCCGCGGTACTCGGCTCGACAATCGCATTTAACTGCGCGTTACCGCCGACATACCCCGTAATGCTCTCAGGCACAATCGCGACCCCAGAGACATTTTTGTCGACCACATTTACTTCTATTTCACTTGAGTGCGCGTTGTATGTAGTCACTCGCACGCGCGTACGCCCAACAGAACTCCCCGTTAACACCCCGTTAACCGACACTGAACAAATGCTCGTATCCGTTACCGCAAATGTTACGCGCTGATTCGAGGCGTTTGAGGGGTATACTTGGTATTTTAGCACCACTGGCTCACCGAGATTCACATTTAGACAATAGTCATTTTCCACCACATCGCCGCTCTCATCCAAGAAACTCACACCCACCACCTCGATATAGTCGTAATCGCCAAAAATGCGACCCGCAATCGAAATCACAACTATCAGCACAAAGGGTAACAATATTAAAATAGAAATTACGACCTTTTTCATAGGTTAGCACTCCAATTTATTGTACATTTTCTTAACTCGGCATTCAAACACCACAATATTAACCGCCATATAAACCGCGACTAGCCCCGCCACAATCACCCACGGCAAGTAGTCTAGCGCCATTCCAAATGCGGCGAATATAAACAGTACCGCAAAACACGCTATTACAATCGCAAAGCCTATTAGCATAGCATTTCGAGGCGTATGCGAAATTTTTTCAATCTCGCTCGAGTCGTACCAGTCTAGCGCTGGCTTATGTAAATCAAGTAGTAAACTCATAATAATATGCCCAATTGTTAGAGCGATTGCAATCACCGTTACGGCGACATTCAGCCACAAGTCGAACTCCGTAAACAGCGCGGTAATCACAAATGTAACGAGCAGTGCCGCAATCGTAACAAACGCATTAAACACAATTTTTGCGCGCGCCGCGGTTTTGATACTAATGGGGCTACTCTTAGTTAAATAAAAGTTTGCGCCCTCGCGGGAAATTGCGGTGGCGCTCATCACATTCGCCATTACTACGAATATACCCACCACGAGCAAATGCGCCGCGACTATCATATTTTGCCCGACTTCGTTGACATTGAGGCTAAGCAGTAGCCTATCGTACATAAACACCACAAAGGGCATAAGTAAGGCAAAAAGTCCAAAATTAGTTAAGTTTGCAGGGCTACGGAAAATATTGTAGCACTCAGTAGACAAAATCGACCGAAAGGCAGAGTGAGGGGTGTACCCCTTGTTGCGGGTATAGTCGTTTGCGCCCGACTCAAGCCCTTCGGCGGACAGGCGGAAGTACATTTTCTTTATTAACCCCCACCCTAACAAAATTAGGGCGAGCGTTATACCAAACATAAACAGCAGTCCCCACCACCACGAGCCAATAAACAGCATTCCATCGCCCATGAACTTAAAGTACCAAGTGTACCTCGCTATCTCGCCAATCACACCATTTACGCCGATTAGAATAGTGCCCTGCTGCCCCATGAAGTCGATATTAGAGGCAATTCCCGTAACCACCAACATATAGGCAGCCAACAAAACTAACACAAGCACAACAATTGAAATTATAGTTAGAGGAGTGCTTTTTCGAATCTTTTTTACCACCCACATCACAGGTAGTGACACAATCGCCGCCGACACGAGTGCAAGTAGCGGCAAAATGATTAGCCAAAGCGGCATACAGCAATAAAATGCGGGCGACACTCCCCCAGAGGTGACCCCGTACATTATGAGTATAGGCAGAGTGTATAGAGTATTTGCTATCAACTCAAATGTATATAGCACCATAATTTTTGACACAAAAACCTGATTGTTTGAACACGGCAAACTCATCAGCAGGTCATTGTCCTTTGAAAAGTACATTGATTTAAAAATCGAACCTAGCGCAATCGCAAAGGACAAAACTTGGGTAATTAGTAGCAAAACCGCAAAAAGCGTGTTATCTATGGACAAGCCTATTAATTTAAATTCCGTAAACACGAGCCACAATACAACCGTGCTAACCGCTACAATAGCGATATAGCCAAGTAATAGTAATATGATTTTTAGCGGCTTTGATTTTTTAAATAAATCGGTACGCTCATCCATTTGCAGGCGGTACAATTCCCAAACTGGACTCATCCCTGCACCTCGTTATTTGTCGATTTTTTAGTGTTTTTTGTAGTTTTTTTGCGATTTTTTTGCGCTTTTTTGATAGTTTTTATCGAAATTATGTTATTTTCGCCTGCATACCCCTCTTTTTCTTGATTAGCGCTCTCGCTGTCGGTATCTTTTGCCGAATTTTTGCCAAATTTGTGTTTTTTTATTGTTTTTTTCGTATTTTTTGTGATTTTTTTATGATTTTTGTCCGTTTCCGCCGCAATAGGCGCGTTCGGGGTCGCCACATACTTCACATAAATTTCCTCGAGGGTCTGTCCGCTCTGCCTTATTTCATTTAAATCAAAAATATGCTCAATGACCCCGTTTCGTAAAATGCCGATTCGGTCGCACAGCGACTCCACCACCTCGAGAATGTGCGAACTAAAGAACACCGTGTTCCCCTTCTCTGCGTGCTCGCGCATCATCTGTTTTAAGGTATATGCGCTAGTCGGGTCGAGCCCTAGAAGTGGCTCATCTAAAACCCAGAGTTTTGGGTCGTGTACGAGTGCTGCTACGACCGAAATCTTTTGCTTCATCCCGTGGGAATAACTCTTAATTTGGCGGTCATAGGCTTGAGTTAGATTAAATTCCGCGATGTATCTCTCCGCGCGCTCCTCACGCACATCCTCAGGGATACCGTATAGGTTTGCGATGTGATTTACATACTCGCTACCAGTCAAGTGCTCATAAACGGCGTGATTGTCCGAAATGTACGCTAGGTTCATTTTTGCCTCTTTCGGGTTTTGGGTTAGACTTATGCCATTTATCAGCACTTCGCCACTTTCAAAAGGCAAAATGCCCGAAATACACTTAATTGTCGTAGTTTTCCCCGCGCCATTACTCCCCAAAAAGCCAAAAATTTCGCCCTTTTTTAAATCAAGCGAAAGTCCATTCAAAGTCGGTTTTTTCGCGCGTGCATATGTTTTTACTAAGTTTTTTATCTTTAACATTTTATCCCTCTGCCTATGTAATCGCACAAAAATTTGCGTGTCGCAGTTTAGCACCGCAGCCAGCACCTAATTAGTAGTATAAACCGAGTTTTACAGTGTATACAAAATTCATTATAGCAAACATTATCGCATTTAGCAAGCATTCTAACGCACAATATAATATATAGGAAACAAGTCAAAACCTAATTTAATCAATATTCTCCCGTAACACTGTGTTTTGAAAATTTTGAGTGAGCTGTTTTATTGTTGACCGAATTTGGTTGTAGTTTTTTGTAAGAAACTGACCGAATTTGGTTGTACTCAATTGTCAATATTGACCGAATTTGGTCAATTTTGACCTTTTATCCGCCGACCGCTTATCTCTTTATCTAATATACTGCTAACGGTTTACACAAATCGCACCTAGGCGCGCACTATTGAGAGTAAAAAAATTATTAAAAAATCATTATTTTATAACAAGGTCTTGAAAAATTAAAACAAATGTGTTATAATGAATTATCTAAAGGGGGAAAGATTATGGCTATTATGGAAAATAGAGAGGAAATTTTTAATAGTTTCCGCAATCGTAGCGCGGATGAGCGTATTAAGTTTATCCGTGATCGTGTCGCAGTACTTAGTCAAAACTGCGAAAATATGCAGGTTTTGCCTACGGAAAAATTGTACACAAAATTTATAGGTCCCAAGGCAAACTGCCTCTACAAGCCCGACCAAGGCAGCATTCGCATTGATGACAACGACTTCTACACCTATGCATTCAATCGTTTGCTATCGATGTACAATGAATTTTATTTTGATGGTATTATGTATCCATCGCTGATTGTCCGCATAGCAAACGAGTATTTTGGGCCTGTGCCAACTGATGAGGAATACCGCGAGTTTACCCGTGGAAAAAATCTCTCGATTAGTGACTTTAAGGGCAAGGGTCGTGCTTCGGCATTTGAGCGTTCATTGGCTATTAACAACTTTAGCAAAATCATAGGTTATGACTCGAGCCTCGTGTTTATGGATGGTAGGCCATCGGTAATGATTGACTCGATTGTAGATAGTCAGCCAGGGCACATCGTGTTTACACCAGACTTGTTTACATATGCGCGCCGTGGGAATGATGCTCAGACTATTCCCGCCATTATCGCGGTCACTGATGCGGCAATGAGCAATTTCCTCTATGGTGACTTTACATTTTCATCGACCAATTTCCTTGACCCCGCGCAGGTGGAAAAGCACATCCCGGGCTACACCCTAGATGACCCTGCCAAGATTAGAATTAAGGTCAACTCGTTGCACCTGCCGCGCGAAATGGAGCGTTGGAATCAAATTACAAAGAGTTCTAACACCGCTCAAATGACCAAATCTCACTAAAATTTAATAATTCACAAAAAAAGTAGCAAATTAGTTAAGCGCAAGAATAGTTTAATTACCGAGTCTGTCAACATATATTAATTGCGCTAGAAAGCGAAAGGCACCCCCGCCCTTCGCTTTTTTTATTAACAAAACACCACGGGCTGTGCCGTGGCTCCAAAAATATAGCCTTGGTTTAGCGTTTTGTCTTTAAACTAAATTTTATTTTTAACCAAAGCCTCTTTATTTATCACAAAAATAGATGAACGCCTTAGTTTTTTAAGATAAATTTGTTTAATACTATTAGTTGTCTAGTTAAATTACTTGCAAAAGTCTTAAATTTTGTTTGTCTAAATCGCTATTTTAGGGTATAATCAAATTAGAACATTTTAGGAGAAAATATGGCAACTTTTATTATAATCGATGGCAACAGTCTAGTAAACCGCGCATTTTACGCGCTCCCACCACTCACCGCTAGCGATGGCAAGTATTACAACGCAGTTTACGGCTTTGTCAATATTTTGGCGCGTTTAATTACCGACCACCACCCCGACTACCTATGTGTGGCGTTTGATGCGGGCAGAAAGACTTTTCGAAACGAAATGTACACTGAATACAAGGCTACGCGCAAAGGTATGCCCGAGGAACTAGCCTCTCAAATGCCCGTACTGAAAGATTTACTCACTACAATGGGAATAAAAATAATTGAGAAGTTAGGGATTGAGGCGGATGACATTATCGGTACAATGGTGCGCTCCGACCCGAATATGACTAGCATTATTGTAACGGGTGACCGCGACAGCCTGCAGTTAATCAACGACCACACTGAGGTTTGGTTAACCAAACACGGCATCAGCGAAATTATTCAAATGAACGAGCGCCATCTTAAAGAGGAATGGGGGCTAGAGCCCAGCCAAATCATCGACCTAAAGGCACTAATGGGCGATGCGAGCGATAATATTCCAGGGGTGAATGGTATAGGCGAAAAAGGCGCTATGAGCCTACTTTCGGAGTGGCACGACATAGATAATATTTATGCTAACTTAGACAAAATTAGCGGGAAAGTACACGAAAAACTAGCACTAGGTCGCGAAATTTGTCGACTTAGTTACGATTTGGCGACAATTAGGACAGACTGCGACATCTCCCTAAAGATTGAGGACTGTACTTATACTTTTCCATGGAACAATGCAGTCTACGAGCGCTTTAATCAATATGAATTTCGCAGTTTACTAAAGCGTAAGGATTTATTTTCGGGAAATTCGCCCGCAGTAGAGGTGAGTATCGAGAGTGTCCCTGTTTCCTTTGATAAAATAGCCGAAATTGTAGCCAACCACGGTAGAGCATCCACCCTAGCGCTCGTGATTGTTAAAGATGAGTTGCACTTTGCCTTTGATAACAAAACCAACTACTCGCTCTCCACCTTTGGCTTGTCAGTCGAGGCGGTAGTCGAGCAGTTTGCTGCGTTTTTCGAGGATAGTACTAAGGTTGTCTACACCTATGATTTAAAGCGGCTCTACCACATTATGGACACCCTACGCCGCCCTTTTGGGGCTATGGCAATCGATGTAGCGCTCGCTATGTATTTGGTAAACTCGAATGTCAAGGAGGGCGACCCTAAAAATATGCTCGAGTACCTAGGGCTACCCACTATGGCGCTCGGCACGGGATTGTTAAATGCGTGGGAAATCGTGCACCGCGAACTCGAGAAAAAAGATTTATTAAAACTCTACACCCAAATCGAACTCCCGCTCGTGCGCGTGCTTTTCGAAATGGAAAAAGCGGGAATCACCATAAACACCGCTATTCTCGATGAATTAGCGCCGAAATATAAGGCGGAAATGGCGGCGATTCGCGACCGCGTGTGCGCGTATGCTGGTACGGACTTTAATATAAACAGTCCAAAGCAGTTAGCGACTGTCCTTTTCGATACCCTACGCCTCCCAGATAAAAACAACAAAAAGCACTCGACCGCTGTCGATGTCCTCGAGTCGCTACGCGGAGAGCATCCTATAATCGAGGAAATTTTGCGCTACCGCACTATTTCGAAACTGTACTCCACCTATATCGAAGGAATGCGCCAGTACATTCGCACGGATGGCAAGATTCACACGATTTTCAACCAGACCACCGCGGTAACTGGCAGGCTGTCGAGCAACGAGCCAAATCTACAAAATATTCCCGTACGCACCGATGAGGGCAAGGAGTTACGCAAAATGTTTGTAGCGTCAAAAGATTGCGTGCTACTTTCCGCCGATTATAGCCAAATTGAACTCAGATTGCTCGCGCACTACTCGGGCGACCCCGTACTAATTAGCGCGTATAACAACGGACTAGATATTCACCGCGCGACCGCTTCGCAGATTTTTGGTGTACCGCTAGATGAGGTGACCCCCGAGATGAGGCGCAGTGCAAAGGCGGTCAATTTCGGTATCATTTACGGCATTTCCCCGTACGGACTCGCGCATAATTTAGGCATTCCGCAGAATGTGGCGCGCGATTATATCGAAAAATATTTCCAGATGTACCCCACTATCAAGGACTTTTTGGACAGCAGTGTCGCTATGTACAAGGAGCGTGGGTATGTCTCTACCCTTTTCGGGCGCATTAGGAACTTCGATAATGTCGTGCCGAACTCCCGTGATGCGAGGTTTTCTGAGCGCGCCGCTATGAATATGCCGCTCCAAGGTACCGCGAGCGACATCATTAAAATCGCTATGCTCAATGTTCGCCGTGCGCTACTTGATGAGGGTTTGAATGCAAAAATCATTTTGCAAATTCACGATGAGCTGATACTCGACACGCCAAAGCCCGAGGTCGAGCGCGTGAAAAAAATCGTGCGCGATAAAATGGAGAATGTTATCAAACTCCGCGTGCCTCTAGAGGTCGAAATCGACACAGGTCCCAGTTGGTACGATATCTAGACCTTGCTGTGCGTAGGCGGTGCGTGGGCGGTGCGAAGCCGCAGTGCGTAGGCGCACTCCCGATATATACAAAGTCAAACTATACGCTTTTAGTGATTGTTTACGGTTAGTTCGTAGATATTTTTAAAGGAATGGCTCCCTCGGTGCGTGGGCGCACGCCCGATAGATAAATAAGGCTATTCACTTTGAATGGTTGTCTACGATTAATTTAGAATATTTTAAGAGAAATAGATCCTTCGGTGCGAAGGCGCACACCCGATAAATGCAAGTTACACTATACGCTTTTAGTGATTGTTTGCGGTTAGTTCGTAGATATTTTTAAAGGAATAGATTCTTCGAGCAGCGTATTGCTAGGTGTTCCTAATGGTACCTTTCACTCTACGCTGAGTTACAAAAGGCTTACGCGGGGAGCACTCAGGATGCCTTCCCGCTTGCGGGAAGTCTGGCGCAAGGGTGTTTAGTATGGCAAGAAACGAATGGCTTTGCGCCAGCGCAGTATCCTCATAAAAAATCTCAACCTATTAAAAAATAAGGGGTGCATTCACGCACTCCTTATTTTTCTATACCCATTTCCATATCAAAGCCTTTGCCCTGCTGTTGCGAGTGGTCAAAACCTCCCACCTCTCGCACAAAGGGCGACCCTGCCTGCTGCTGTGGTTGCCCAGGCAACGGCCCCGGCATAACCATTGTTTTGGGCTTTTCGGGCGCCTTGGGCTTTGGCGCGCCGCTCTTTTTACCGCCACCGCCGCCTTTGTACGGAGGCATTTTCATAACAGGCACACCCTTTCCAAACAACTCAAACGAAGCGCCTTTTTTCACCTGTTTTGGCATTGGCTTTGGCGCGGGCTTTTCCGCAAGGTCCGTAAACATCGCCTGCGAAACTGCCTCTTTGGTACGGTTGTCCTCGCGCACGCGCTCCTCGACCTTTTCGACCAACTGATATGCCTTTTTGTCCGCCTCGATTAACTGCTCTCTTACGGGCGACTTCTCCAGCGCCTTTTTGCACGCGGGCAACTCGAGGACTTCATCCAAAATCTCGTTTAAAAACTGGTACTTGTTCTCTGCTTTTGCAAAATACGGCTCGAGTTTATTGCGCTTGTTTGAAAACTCGGCTAAAATTATCGCAAGTTCGGGGTCCTCAGCAAGCAGTTGCAAGCGCTTGTTAAAGTACGCCTCCTCGAGGTTCTCTAGAGGGGTCTCGGCTTGCTTGAGCATTGCCGCGGTGAACGCATATCGCGCCGAAAGCGACTCGGGCAACAACTGCGTGTCGACAGGCTCATCCGCCTTGTACTCCTTGAAATTAAACACCTCGAGCGCGCGGTCGTAGAAAAACTCATCATTTTTATACTCGTATGTCGCCACAACCGTAGTTAGGGTGTCGATATAATAACCGTTTATCCTAGGAATTTCCTCTAACAACTCAAGATAACAATATGCATTTGCCTCATTCTCGGGGCTGGCTTTTGGAGGAGTGAGGTTAAAGTACAAAATTCTGTCCCCGACAAACGCCCTACCCTGTGTGCCATTTTGGTCGTGGGAATCGATTTTTTTAGTCACCGCCACTAGGTCTGCGGCAATCTCATCGGATAAGTGATACTTGCCCTTTGAATCGAAATCGCCGAGCAAATCGTTCGCTATCACATCGCGGAAACGCTGGGCTTTCATTTTCATAACATCGTGTTCACCCTCGACATAACCCTTGTCACTGTCTTTTTTCTCGTAAGTGAGGGCTTCGGTAGGGGCATCATTATTTAGACCTTGCACTTTGTTTTCGGTATCCATAATTTTTTCTCCTAAATTTTTTTGATACTATATAATTCTCCTAAAAACTCGGTTAGGCGTGCTACTTTTTTGTGATTTTTGATTAATTTGTCGATTTTTAAAGCGATTAATTATATTTTTTACGATTTTTTCGCTATTTTTGTCGATTTTATTATTGTTTTCTGTGATTTTTTTTGTCAATTTTTTTGATTTTTCACTATTTTTAGTTTTTTAAATCATTGGCTCGTGAATGACTTGGTATAATCGTGCCACACCCTTTACAAAAAGCCCTAACACTTGCGGGCTTTTTGCTTTATTCACTTAACTAGCGCACAATCGGCAAGCGGGTTGCTATAAAAAACTAGCTACGACCTTTTGCCTAAAGATACACCGTACCTGATAGCCCTGACCCGCATTATCTTGAGCGCACCATTTCGTGTGTTTGCTCGCGACTGCGCTCGGGCGCGCGCGTACGCTCGCTACCCTGCGTAATCACACGCGCCTGCTCAGGGAATCTACGCATAAAGGCGCTCCACCATAATTTGTTACGCTTTTTGCGAATGGCTCTGCCGTGAGCCTCGATATCCGCGCCCTCGACATACTGCGCGAAGTCGAAGTTGTCCTCACTATTTCCACGCTCAATTACGATTTCGCCGAGTTTCTCAACGAACGCACCCATTCCCCCAAACTCTACGGCAAAGTCGAGATTTAGGTTTTCATCGCCCGTTTTATAAATATGCGCAGACACCTTCGCGATTTGGCGTGGGGTCGGTGTGAGTCCATCCCCCATAAGAATTGCGAAGTGCTTTAGCATCAAATTTACATTACCTGATTTTATAATGCCATCAGTTTGATTCATCAATGCCTTTTGCTCGGGCGTTAAAGATAGTTTTTCCATACTTTTCTCCTCCTGTATAATCTACCCCTAATTGCTAATATTATAATGCTATTCGCAATAAAAAGTCAATTATTTTAAGTAAACTTTATTGAAAACTTGTATAATTATTCACGGTCGCACAGTGCTATAGCCATAAAACCCTAAAAACTATGATTAATTTCTGCCTCTATAATTTTATATATAAAACAAGACTAGGAGCGGCTGTTGTATTACTTCGATAGCGAATCCCACTCGCGCTCTTGGGGCCCATGTTCCATAAAAATCACCCGCCCGCAGCAAGGGCTAAAATTGTGCTTGTCACTCAGTATCCAAATTAGATCTACGACAGACCTTAAATCATCTCTCGGCATATATCCATAGCCATCGGTAAACACAATTTTGTTAACTATTTTGCCTTTTGAAAACGAGCGCACCGCCACATCAAGGTTGGTACCATTCCTCAATTTAGGAATTTGCAAATTATCTATATCTTTATTGCTTTTTATTTCGACAAATGATTTTGTCGCCTCACTCGCAAAAAAGCCGACCTTTAACTTCGAATTTTCGAGCAAGGGCTTTAACTGCTGCAAAAAACTCTTTAACTGCTCCGCCGATATGGAGCCTGAAATATCGAGCATAACTTCCGTTTCGGGAACTTCCTCCTCTTTCTCCTCATCCAATCTATATGCATAATTATTTTCAGCGATTGCCTTTCGGCGTGTCCATACAGCCTCATACTCATCAGTCTCAAAAGCCTTTTTTAGCGCCCATTTCCAATCAACTACTGGCTCAGCCGCCTCGACTTTTCCAAAAGGCTCGAGATTTATCTCCCCGCCACCCATACTATAACTGTGCATATATTCCCGTGCATTCGCGCGCCGCGCCTCACGGTTTTCACGGAACATAGCGCTCTCATCAATTTCGACAGGGCTAGGCATTTGGTCCTGATTGCCGTGATAATGCTCTTTGATTTTTTGTATAATCGATTTCCGCTCACTGTCCGCTTGCGCATCTTTCCCTAACGCCTTTTCCCACAAATCGTGACAGTCGGTGACATTCTTGTCATACGGCTCAGCATCATCTCCTGCTTGCTTAGCCTCGCTTGAGTCCGCATCTATAGCACTATCACCTACGCCGCCATTAGCGCCACCGCTCGCACTACCAAAGGAGCCCTGCTTGCCTTTATCAGCGTTATTCTTGGGATTTTGTTTGGCCTGTTGCTCGCTCAAGAGTTTTTCATAAAAGGCCTCAGCGCTATAATTAATTGCCTCGGGCATATTCACATAGCCCTTTTTGATTTTAAAGCCATCTTGCTCCAAATTTGCATTAATAATCGCATCAGTCGCGATATTCCACAATTTCATATCGCGCAATTTCCCGCTCGGGGTCTTTAGGCGGCGCATATGCTCAAATTTAATATGCAACATCTCGTGCGCCACAACAAACAGTTTTTCCTCATCATCTAAGCTTTTAAAATATTCGGGGTCAAAATAAATAGTAGCGCCATCTGTCGCCGCCGTGTGCGATGGCAAATCTGTACTATATTCAAACTTTGTGCTAGCGATTTGACTAGCGAACACGGGATAGCGTATAGATAAAATTTGTCGTATTCTTAAAAATTCATTTTCCTGTTCCATTTAACATTCACCTTTAAAACGCTGTTATTGCTAAATTATATAAATCAGGATTAATGGTCTTTAACATATCTACATTACTGATTGTAAACACAATAATGCAGTTTTGCGGGAGAGTCATCCCACGATACTCTCTATCCTTTACCAAGCCATATAACTTTTCCTGTAATTCAGGTGTCGCACAATCCAAATCTCTAAGTAATAGGTATAGATACTCATCTTTTTTACTCTTTTGATTAAGTTTGTACGACATTAAAAACTCATCAAATACAAGGCTCGTGTCATTAGATAGTTTAATAGCAACAGTATTAGTGGCAGGAAATTCACCACTATTTTCATCCATAACTATACAACAAAGCGCCTTTGTATTCCTACACAAATCAATTAAATCTTTATTCATACTTACCCCTTAATTTTTTTATTGTTTCGCAAGAGGCTTTTAGTCTACCACCTCTTAAACGGAAACTAGACTTTTTTAAATAACTATATATGCGACTTCGTTCTCCACAAACACGCCTATATTATTTTCCTAATCGCAAGTTATCTAAACTTCCATTTTGTGTCAAATGCATTCATGCTCTCGAGTTCCGCAATCATTTCAATACGCCTATCATCATTACCAGCCCAATACGAATCATAGATTTGCAAGTACTCAGGCGAGCAGTATTCTTTTACAAACTTTCTACAAGCCTTAATTTCAGTCTCATCCGCTGTTAGTAATCCCGACATAACACTAAATTTCTCATTGATATCCGTGGGCAAGTCCTCATCTTTATAATTGTGCTTTACGACATCCTGTACAGATAATGTAGGGCTATTATAAAACGCAAAAAATTCCCTTGCCCATTCTGTGCGTAATTTAGAATTAATGGTCGTACTCAGTAAACTCTCGACATTTTTACCTATAAATTTGCCGTTCGATAAATCTTCCTCAAAGTTGTATAACATCTTAGATAACGCTGCCCATCCGCGAGGGTCATTAGTGCGCCCACGGCAACCATTTTGATCGGTATGTGCCTCACCAACCTCGGGTTTTTCATAAAAATATGAGATCTCCCTCTTATCAGTCGAATGATACTTTGTCACTATATAACTAATCACTGTTGGGTGGAGTTTATTTGGAATGGCGTAATCAACTAGCCACTCTTGCACTTTAGGCTCCATATCGTATATGTGGTCAAAACGCTTCTCCAATGGCTCGACCAGGTCCTCAGCAATACTCGAGTATTTGGCAACTTCAGCCCGTGGCCCATTTCCACCATTTTATTGAGTACCAAACTATACACGAGCGACTGCACGGCAGGTTTTACATTTAGCAACTCATCGAGTAAAATCACGGTTTTCTTATCTGCGTTTTTCGAGCGTTCGTAGATAATATCTGCTAGTTCAAAAATATTTTGAATGTTCTCCTTTATCGCCTGGCGCTCCTCCTCATTAGCACACGCCAAAATCGCCTCTTTTGCAAAATCTGGCGGAATTGATTGCCCTGTTTGCAAGTTTAGCGACCCCACCACCTTTTCGGGAAACATATTATTAGTCAGTTTTATATATATCAAATCTGGATATAGAGTCTTTATCCTCTCCGTTTTCCCAATTCCCGATGGTCCGCGCAATAATACCGATTCCCCAGCATCAATCCAACTCTTAATTATCTCGGTATCGGTCATCAACCTGCGAGACTCTTCCGGAGTCTTGTCTGGATTTAGTTGCGAAAGTCGTGTTTTCATAATTTTTCCTCCCTCTTCTTTTTGTTGTGTATATTGTTTAGTGAGTGCATTGTAATCGAAAAACGCCTCATCAATAAACCCCTGCCCTTTAAAATTATAATTAATATCATTTTTACGGCTGGGGTCACCATTACCCTTTTCTAACTGTTCTTGTAAATCATACCCATTCAAAATTGCGCGCAACAAACTATTTTGCCAAAGATTATCATATTTGTTTTTTCCATCCAGCCCATATGGGATATTCCCCAAAATTGAACTTTCACAACTTAGATCAATTACTTCTGCTGTCCCTGAGCCCAATGGATTAATATTTTTTGGCAATTCATCCCAATTCCTAATCACCCATCTAATCGGCTGAACTTTTGCCCAACAAGGGCTACCATCATCTAATAACTCTCTACCATTTTTGAACTCGTATGCGTTGTTATGGCGTAAATTTTTAACTAAAACACGCACATACCGTTCCCCTTCAAAAACAAATTCAGGATTGCGTACAAGTTTATAGTCTTTCCCCATATACCCAATATACGATTTACCTGTAGGCTGCAACGCGTTCATTTGATACAACTGCTCTAATTGGTACGAATTTTCCGCTCTATCCTGTGGATAACATCCAAATTCTATTACTGCATATTCAAACTTTGAAATTTGCTCAGTCTTTAATCTATCATCATAAACCTTCTCTAACTTATATTCAGGAAATTTCCCTATTCCATCTGGAATTGCCTCCAACTTAATACAGGTACTAATTCTAATTCCATATGCATCTGAAAGGCAGGTATTGTGATACCTCCAATCACTCTCACCATTTTGAATGGTCAGTTGGTATAATGGCTCATCAGTATTACAACCATTCATCATACTATAGTCTGTCGCTTCCATGCGCTCTGTAGCCACAACCGGCACACCGATGTGGTCAATGCATTTATATTCAGTGTCTTTCCTTCGAAAATGTGTCCATCCAAGCACATCGACTCTATTCCGAAATTGTTGACTATTTTCCTGTTTATTTTTATCACCTTTATTTTGTTTTTTAGGTAATAACTCCTTTAGTTTAGACATTAATCCATACACTCCTATATCACTCTTATAAGCTTATTATATCACTTTTTTCACTTTTTGTAAATACTTTAAAATAATAAAAAAGAGCGGAAAATGCTCAATGATTCGTTATTTTTCATCATTATCGCGCTTGGATAAATGAAATTCTCTGCGCGGCTTGAATTCGTATAACGGGACACTTTCGGTAAACATCACTAAATACTCGTACCCAGGGCAGTACGCATTTGCCCTAAATATGCGCTTGTCTTTTTGATAAAACGCCAACCCAAACGAGCCGTTTATCTCGCGCTTTTCAGTGATGTTTTCGAGTTTGAAAAGCCGCCTACCCCGTAGGTTAAATACCGTGACATTTTCGCCCCTCATCTCGACCCGCCAATACATCATATAAATCATAATCACCACAAATATTGCCGCCAGTACCGCAAAAATCACATAGGTGGCAGGATGTACGCTAACAGTCCAAAAGGTAGAAAGTGCAACAATCACAAACATTGATACAATGTACCCTACAAATGCAAAAATAATGTACCACAGGGGCATTTTCACCAAAAACTGCACGGGTGTCTGTCGGCGAGAATTTAATAGCACCGCGCGTATATAAAAGCCCAGCAACACCCCGAGTCCGAGTGTCAATACGCAGAAAACGACTGTTAAAATGATACCGAGTTCCTCCATAATCGCTCCTTGTTTTTTGTACATTATAGCACACAACGCAATTTTTTCAAAATAAAACCCGAAAAAACTCCTAGAATACTTGAAAAAATTGAGAAATAATTATATAATAACATCGCGCCCATAGTGTAACGGATAACACGAAAGTTTCCGGAACTTTTAATGAGAGTTCGATTCTCTCTGGGCGTACCACTAAACTGCACCTAATTTAGGGGCAGTTTTTTAATTTACAACGGCCCCAAAAACAAAAAATAGCAAAAAACACAATTTTTTACTATTTTTTATCATTTTTCTCGATTTTTTTACTATTTTTCGCAATTTTACACAAATTTTGCTATTTTACGCGGTAATCTAACAATTACATATTGCGGAAAAATTCCTCAATTTCCTTTGCGGGTGCGTTTCTGCTAGCGCGCAACTCTTGTTTGTACTTTTTAGTACGCTCACGGATTTCTCTAGTTTGTTTGTCTGCTTGTGCCTTTAACTCTGCCTTTTTCTCGCTTAATTTCGCGTTATACAATTCGTACCCCGCGCTCAAATCATCGATTTTCTTTTTCTCCTCGGGGCTCAAATCCTCGTAGCGGTCAATCGCGCGCTGGACATATGCTTTGACCTTGCGAATGTATTTATAGTTGTCTGCATCATGTAGCAACTTAAATTGCTCCTCGTGAGTCATATTAGCAAATTGCGCACGCATTTCATCGGTCGTTTTTGAATCGTTTAAGTACTCTTGTTTAATTTGAGTATATAGCCAACCGCTGATGTCAACAGGCTTTCGCCCAGGTTTGCCCTTTTCACGCGTAGGCGCCTTTTGTTTTACAGTCTCCTCTGCGCGTTTCTTAAATTCCTCCTCGGTGGTATTTGTGTCTATCGACTCTAGTATTTCAACCACATCCTCTAGGAGTTTTTCTCTACCAGGCGCCTCCTCATCCTTAGGCTCTAAAATATTCGCCTTTTCTGGCTCTGAGCCCAATGGCTCTGCTGGCTTCACTTCAGGCTCTAGGTCAACCGACTCCGCCGCCTCAGGCTCCGCATTATTCGGCAAAGTCTCGGTAGGCTGTGGCGCGGTAGCCTCGACAATAGATTCCTCTATAATAGGCGCCTTTTTAGCAGGAGCCGCCTCGGGAGCGGGCTCCACTCGAGCGGGCTTAGGCTCAATCTCGCCTTTTGGCGCCTCGTGTGACTCAACTTGTGGTGACTGCCCCCACGCGATTTTGCCATTATTAAAGCCCACATTGTACGCCCTAAAGTACTTTTCGATATTGCCGATATTGCTAATATCGTGACCATACGCGTATAGGAGCAGATAGCACGCAAAAGCGGTATCTACTGGCTGAATCGAAATAGAGTCTTGCAGCACGCCATAGTCGATTTCGCTAGGCTGCTCACAATATACTAGGCAGTCTAGCAAAACTTTTAGTTCAGGGTCACTTACTTGAGCAGCAAGCATTTGCGGATTGGTGTGCTTTGCGTACATATTCTCGCGCATCGTATTTAAGAAAGCACAAGTTAAATTTAACTTTTTTGGCACAAAATCGCTCTCACCGTTGTGCCTGTTTAATTCAATATTTTGGTCGATGAAACTGTTATACATTTTTTCGATATTCTTTGCCACTGCCATATTTTTGAGTTCCATCTGCCCACTCTTGATGTTTTTGTGTCTGTCTAGGTTGTATTTATCAGTGTCCGTTAAAGGTTCGCCCGCACGCTCCTTTGCTGCGCACGCAGCCGCCACTGCCCCCGCACCCATATCGATGCCGTGAATGCTTGGTAAAATGCTATATATAAATGAGGAACCGAGTTGTCTAGTGTCGTAATTTGTCTCGCTACCAGCGGGAAAAGTCGAGGCAAACGAGTAGTTTAAAAACGCAGACAAGCGCATTTTTATGCTTTTCTCGAGATTTTCGAAATTTTCCTCGTAGTTATTACGAAGTTCGTACTCCAACTCCAACAAATCACGCAAGGCGTTCTGGCGCCCCGATTTTATGAACACGAAAAGCTCTTTTTTATCGAGTTCGGCAATTTGATAACAAAAGTCCGCAATCTTATCGATAGCTTTTTGCCTAACCTGTTCATCAGCGCTTTGCCCTAGCACTTCAGTTGCTAAATTTTGAATGTTTAGGTATTCGCGGACTAGCACCTCCGCATCTACCTGATACTTTTTACAATACTTATCTACGAGTATTCCATAACCTGAGTCGTGCTCAGTTCTAGAGATTCCCATTGTCTCCATAATGTATTTTCTGGCTTTACCCATTTCGAGAAACATTACTTTATCTGAGGGCCTACTTGACATTTTTCATACCATCCTTTTTCTTTTATGGTTTTATTTTATCATATTTATTATATCAAGTCAATATAAAATTTTGCAAAAAACGCCACAACTAACGGGGTTTTGCGGTACTATGCATAGTATTATGCAAAATTTTTCAACGAAAAACCCCATTTTTTAAGTAAAGCCGAATACTACAAAAGCCGTAAAATCACCTTGACAAAATCGCAATTTGTGGTACAATTAGCATATAAAAATAAAAGAGAGTGATATTATGGAAAATTCAAATCAAATACCAGCACCAGTTAAACAAAAGTTTAACGAACTTTTTGAAACAGCGCACGCACACACACTAGAGTTGTTAAAAAACATCATTGCCTACGAAAAGAATATGACCAACCTAGTGACTGCAGAATTAAACGACAAAATGCAAGAGGCAATTTTTTCGGCAAAAAACGAAATCGAGTTTGCCACTTTTGCAGGCATTCCGCTAGAGCGTATGTCGACACTTGCGCAAAGTTTGTACGCCGACCCCAGCCTCTCGCCCCAAAAGGAATTTAAAATCACCAGCAAAGAGAGTGTTGTCCGCACACACGACATCTATGTAAATGACAACACGAAATTTGTCGTAAAAGAGGTCGAGGTGGAGGATGGTATTGCTGAAATATTTATGCCCGAGGAAGCGCCAAACACCGCAGCACCAGTAGCCGATGAGGGGGAGATTTTTGTGTCCGCTAGCGCCCAAGCCACCCCTACACCCCCATCGCCCACTACCACAGATAAATTAGGCACCGACACTACGCTCATTCCCGCAGAGCGCAAGCCTCACTCTAACAAGCGCCGCGAATGGATACCGCTCGTGTCTATGCTCGTAGAGGATGAATGTGAAATCAAAATCGAAGTTGCGCGCCTTACCGAACTCGATAGCAAGCGCCTAGCAAAAGCAGCGATAGAAAAAGCATTAGAAAAAGAGCAAGAAAAAACCCAACCTCAAGACTATTTTTACAACTTGAGTTAATTGTTTTTGACCCAAAACGAAATAGATGCAGTGCGTAGCCACAGTGTGAAGGCGGTGCGTAGCCGCACACGCGATAGATACATATTAAATAAGGCTACACACTTATTTTCAAGCGGAATAGATTCTTCGTCTCAGGCTCCGTAAGCAGGGCTCAGAATGACAGTACTCTAAATGTATTAAGAAATTCGACAGACTACTTTTCTCAAGTTGGTTCAAAGTGCGCAGTTGTGTTTTTAAAAAACTAATAATATGTTGTCATCCTGAGTGTCGACCCGCGCAAGCCTTTAGACGAAGGATCCATTCCGCTTGAAAACATTCAAATTTACCGCAAACAATTACCCAAAGCGCGTAATCTTATTTACATTATATCGGGTGTGCGCCTTCGCACCGCATCTATTCCTCTTAAAAACACACTGCCCACGCACCGAGGTCGACACTTAGGATATCACTAAATTATAGCGGCATATTAGGTGGGCATTAATTTATAGTAAAAAAATCGCGATTTTTTTTGTATTTTTCGCGATTTTTTTACTTTTTTAAACTATTTAATTACTATTTTAAATATTTTTTGTATTTTAAAACAAATTTTTTGTTTTTTAGTCATTATTTTTAGCTATAAACTGTTATGTTTTTAGTTTCTAACTGTGCCCGCAGTTAGATTTTTTTGTGGAGGGTGCTTTTTTCCTATTTTTATTCCTATTTTTTCGAGATTAATACTCTATTTTATTTGATTTTTAAATCGGAGTCATCACGCAATTCCATTTCGGTGACTCTCATTAAAGCGGTACGATTGTCCTGCGCAAGCGCGAACTTGCTCGGTTCTACCGCGCTCATATTACGGTAAAGTACGGTATGGCTAGGGAGAGTTTTAGCCAAAGTTAGATAAATCGCCGTTTTTATACCATCCTCGATTGGCTTGCCCTTTTTACGCCAAAAATCGAAGTGGCAGCGCCTAATACCGCTAGCATTTCGCGTACGCAAGGTCGTGTTTACATTCCCAGGGTCGACACAATATGCGTGTATATCATCGCGGTCAGCGTACTGGTGGTCGTACTCGAGCGCAAACATCAAGTCCGCTAATTTTGTTTGCTCATAGATTTTTGAAACAAACTTACCCGAACGGTCGCGCAAATACTTCCAATTAATTTTTGTCTTGCGACTCGCTCTGCGAGTGGTCATAGTAATCACCTTTGCATTACGCGAAGCATCTAAAAGTGGCTGTAGTAGTCTAGTCAACAGCACGACAGACAAGTAATTTGTCGCCCACATATACTCGCGGTTTTCATAGGTGAGTTTATGTTCCTCGAGGTCCTCGGCGGCGTTGTGAATGATACAGTCGATGCATTCACGCCTGAGGCTGAACACTTTTTCGCGAATTTCCTCCGCGAGAATGCGCACCTGACTCATTAGACTCAAGTCAGCGACTAAGTAGTGAATATTCGCATCGGGGTATTCATCCAAAATTTCATCACGCGCATCGCGGCAAAGCCCTGGTTTTCTACCGATTGCCAACACTATATGCCCGAGTCCCGCGAGTTTTTTCGCCATTGCAAAGCCCATACCGCTCGTAGCGCCAGTGATAACGATTACCATATTCGGCATTGGATTCGCCTTTAAAATCATCTTGTTTACGGGTTTTTCCGCCTTTTTTAGAGGGGTTTTGGGCGTGCTAATATTCATTTTCACAAGAGGCGGAGTCGCGATAATAGGCGGTAACGGGCGGTCCTCGTGCAAAATATTATCTGCCATATGTTTTGCGGGCTTTACTTGCGCCTTATTCAAAATGATGCTAGCGGCGCGCTCCTTTAACCTACGATACCCTTCACCAGGCTCGAGAGACTCATCATCCGCATCCTGTGTGACATCGCCCCTAACATCGATGTTCGCAGTATTTTGCTCGCTATCTACCGCGCTACCCGTAGTTTGTATATCACTTGCCTCAAAAACATCGCTAGCCCCAGTAGGCGAAGCGGATAAAAGGTCGGTAGCCTGAGATTTGTCTAGCGAATTTTGCGCCAAATCAGGGCTAGACTCGAGCGGCTCTATCCCCTCGAGCATATCCTCTAATTCCTCATTCTCAAAGTCCACTGCAGGCGCCAAAGTCGCCTTTTCTGGTACCTCTACCTCGGCGCTCTCAAAGTCCGCTTCGCTAAACGGGTGACCGTGCTTTATTACAGCCTCGCTAGCGGTTTCTACCCCCTCGCGTAAAACGAGCGGCGGCGCAGTCTCGACACTCGGCTCAAAAGTCTCGATATACTTCGGCTCGGCATTAATATAGGGGTGCAATCCCTCCGCCACTACCTTATCAGCGGTCACGACCTCTTTTCTAGGTCTGCCCCTTGGGCGCTTTACACTAGGCTCGACTTTATCCGTTTTCCTAGGCCTGCCACGCGGGCGCTTTTCCGCACTCTCATCTTTTTTAGGGTACTTTCTCGGTCTCCCGCGCGCACGCTTTACAGCATTCTCTTGCTCGGGGCTTTCCTTTCTGGGTCTACCACGCGGACGCTTTTCTTTAGGCTCTACCGCCTCAGTCTTTCGAGGTCGGCCGCGGGGTCGCTTTTTTGTAGGCGCGACCTTGGTTTTCGGTCTGCCAATCTTTTTTTCTTCTTCCATAACACTCTCCTTGTGCGAACTACTGCCCTAATTTGTGATCAAATTCGGTCAATTTTGATTTTTCTTTTTGTGACCAAATTCGGTCAATACTTTGTTTTTTTGTAACTGAATAGAGTTAGCATTGAATTTAAAATTCGGACAGTGGTTTACACAATTTTATTTTTCTTTTTCGGGCAAAAAGCCGTAAATTTCGTATTTTTTATGATTTTTTCGACTTTTTTGTTATTTTTTTGAGTTTTTCGGGCAAATTTTTATTTATAGTTATTTTAGTCAATTTATGCACTTTTGCGAATTTTAGTGGTTAGCGATTTCAATTTCGGCTCGATTTTAGATTGATTTTTTAATATTTTTAGCGTATTTTTAGTTAATTTTTACTACTAATGCACCTACTGTCCGCCACCTTGACTCGCTCTCAGAGCATCGATATATGCATCAATTATCGTAGCGAATGTCAGCGAACTCGGCTCGACACCTAGACTCTTTAATTCCTGCAATTGCCCTTCGCTCACGACACCAGCATCATATAAGTCTTGAATACTAATAGTAGTCTTTGCCTTTAGTGTTGATAAATCGCCTAGAGTCGTAATCTGGTAACTATTCGCATCAATGAGGCAGAAAATCCCCGTTTGCTCGCCAATGACATCTTGTAGAGTCAAACCCTCAATCGCTGTGGCTAACTCGGTAACTTTGATGTCGGGGTTGTCAGTGTAAATAGTCTTGAGAATGCTATCCTCACCAGTAGCGATGTTCGGGAAAATATCGATTAATTTTATATCGTTTATAATGCCCTCAAAGGCTGCGGTAGCGCTAGCGCTGCCATTGAACAAGTCGCCCACATTGAGACTCGCAATTATTCCAGTGATACCGCTCGTGTCCTCAATCTTTAGTAGATTCCCTAGGGTCATATCGCTGCCAGCGAGCGCTTTTGTAATTGCCTCACCCGCGGACACGCTGCCGCGACCGAGCAAATCGCCCATTTTTACATTTTGAATTATAGCCATCACACCTTCGCTCTCGGTCGAACCTAGAAACTGTGCCAAAGTAACCGAGTTATCTTGCCCACAAATCGCGTTCATAATCGCATCGGCAGCGCTCACACCCGTTTCTCCTAGCAAGTCCGCCATACTCACATTTTTGATAAACGACATCATACCTGTCGTGTCGGTGATGTCAAATAATTCGCCCAAAGTATTGCTAGACAGCGCAGAAATCAAAGCATCCTCGGGTGACTCACCAAAGAGCGCACCCACGCGAATCGACATAACTGACTCGATAATCGGGCTAGTCACTTCGCCGCCCAACATCTCGCCTAGGGTCATTTGACTGCTACGCAGCGCGTTCATTACCACATCACCAGCATTCGCGCCGAGTAGGTCCTCAAAACTAACATCCGCAATAATACTCAAAATTCCACCATCGGCAGCACTGACACCTAATAAATCTCCTAAAGTGCCAAAACTCTCAGAGAGCATACCGACTAAGTCCTCGCTCTCGGAAATCTCCTGCAGGCTCAAATCAGCCAAGCGTGCAACGGTACTAATGTCTCTGTCGCTGCCTAATAACTCGTAAATTTTTGCAGCGCTTAAGTTTGCCTCAAAAGTAGCGCTAGTAGAATTAGCGAGCACTGCTAGGTACGAGCGGTTTGCGTACTCGCCGAGTATTTCGCCTAGGGTGCTACCCTCGCGGTTGGCGAGTAATTGTAGGAGTGTCATATTCTGCTCATCAGGAGAGAGTGAAATACTCTCTAACTCTGCGGGGCTAAAGATTTGGTTTAGCGTTAGACTCGCGATTACGCTCTTTAAGTCGGCAAGATTTGTGTCGAGTGAAATCGCGCTAAACTCAGGGTGCGCGGTCACAAACCCTTCAGGGATAACGCTATTTAAGGTCACAAAATCGCCAATGTAGATTGTATTTAGCGTGTCGGTAAGAGTGGTACTCGGGTCACGAAGTAGGCTAGTAAAACTAATTTCGTTTAGGAATGCTAGGTTGCTACTCGAGTCCATACCCAAAAAGTCGCCTAATGTTAGGGTCGGGTCGTTTGAGTCGATTCGTGCCGCCAAATTCTCAATTATATCGCCATCGCTAATGTCGGTAAAGGTCGCCGTACGAATAGCGGAAAGCAATCTGTCTGTAGCGCTACTCTCGGGAGTAATCTCGGGAATAGTGATAATCTCGCCCAGTGGCACAGTCTTTACATAATCGAGCATATCGCTTAACTTTGTCGAATTAAACTCTGGCGAACTAGCAAAAGGGAAATCACTCAAATCAACAAGACTATTTAAAAATGCACCATCGACACTATCTAGCAAAATATCCGTAGTAATCGAGGTAATGGCAAGGTTGCGCAAATTCGCGTACACATCTTCCTCACCCTCCGCGACATCGAGGATACTCAGCCCCAATGCATTCACTGCCTCTTGTACAGTTAGATTTTTCTCACTGTAATGCTCGGGGAGTATCTCGAGAGCCTGTGAGATAGTTAGTTCGCCTAAAGTAGCCATACGCGGCTGCTCGGCTGTCCCTACATTGTAATACGGCTCCGTAAGAGCTGGGTAGCCCAAGTCCGCAGGTAGGGTCACTTGCGCCGTGTCGAGAACCTGCTGTACCGTGGTGTAACTATACACAACTGGCAGTATTGCCGATACGAACTCATCGAGTCCGTTTGCAATATCGATAATGCGAATTTCATTCACGACCGCACTATTGCCATTAAAATCAATAGTCGAGGTGTACAAAGGAGTGAGTTGAATCTCGGTGCCTGGAATTTTTTCGGGTAACTCTACACCGATTCCTTGTAACCCTGATAGCGATATATCACGGTACCCCACACCCACAGCGACCAGTTCTTTTAGTGCCATATCTTTATACTCGCCCTCGAGCGGAATGGTAACACCAAGTAAGCGCTCCACACTAGCCAGAGTGACATTGTAGTAACAATACACCCCCACGCCGACAACGGACACAATTACAAAAAACAGACAAAAGAAAAAACCACAGAAAAAGGAGCCGACACCTCCGCGCTTCTTGACTACGGTCTTTACCTGCACGCCGTTTTCATCGACAGTCGTACTTTTTTTACTCATAACTTTCCCTTTTTAATTTAATTAATCTAGTTTTATATCTAACTATTATTATATCTTAAAATACAAAAAAATAGCAAATAAATAACGAAAAATATTTAAAAAATTACAAAAAATATCGAATAAATCCTCAAAATTAAAAACAAAGCGGGTATTGACAAATATCTAGATTTTTGGTACAATCACTAGGTATCAAGCATCACGCCTAACCTAAATTTAGTATATATATTATATTCATATTTATATATAGGTTTTTAAGGCGAGTGGGAGGAAAAAATGATTCCAGATATGTTAAAGCAAATCTTATCAAACCAAGTCGTGCTAGCAAAGGAAATTGTTTCGCTAAAACAAGATATTGCCGAGATTAAGAGCACACAAGAAAAAATTCTCGAAAAGCAAGCCACTCTCGAGAGTCTAATTATGCGTAGTCAAGCACTGCTCGAGCAACAAGCGAGGCTAGTTGAGGCAATGGCTGCAAAGATAGAGGTAAAGCCTCAACCGACATTAGAGGAAATCCGCAAACAGATTGAAATCCGAGAGAATAGTTTGCCTCGGTGCAACTTTGGCAAAATGTAACCTATGTGCGACTCGTATAGAAAAGTTTGGTCGTACATTTTTTATTAAATTTATACATCGCGCTCCCATTAATTACGCACAATGTATGTTAAAAATACCCCAAATTTAGACATAATTTAATTAATTTCTACATAATTGCATAAATTTTTTATTCTAACTCTAAATCACTTTAGACAAAAAGCACTCTTTTACATCATTTTGTACAAAAATACAATCTTTTATGACAATTTCATACAAAATACTATTTTTTTATAACAATTTTGTGTAACCCCCCCAATTTTTACAAAAAAAACAACCAAAACAATATATAAAATTTAACTCAAAGGAGGCGTTATGGAAAACGACACTATTTGCGCTGTAGCCACCCCCGTAGGGACTGGCGGAGTCGCAATCATTAGAGTGAGCGGTGCGCACGCGCTCGATATCAGTAGCAAAGTTTTCAAAAAACTCAATATAGACAAGGCACCCAGACACGCAATTTTTGGCAAAATTGAATTCAACGAAATCGTAGATGATGCAATCGCTATATACTTTCCCGCGCCTAATAGTTTTACGGGCGAGGATGTGGTCGAACTCCAAATTCACGGTGGGTACTACCTCAGTAACGCGGTAGTCGAAGCGCTAATTTCCGCGGGCGCGAGAATGGCGACACCTGGGGAATTTTCAAAGCGCGCGGTATTGAATGGTAAAATGGATATGAGTGAGGCGGAGGGTATAATCGATATAATAAACGCCGACAGTGCCGCGAGCCTGCGTGCTGGCAGCGCCCTACTGGGTGGCGCTATGCGGGAGTATATTGACAACCTCCAAGCACAACTCACCGACTGTATGGTTGATATCAATGTCGCCCTCGACTACCCTGAGTATGACATAGACTTTATCACACTCCCCCAAGTACGCGAGCGGGTCACCAGCGCTTTAAGCGAACTCGACCGTGTCCTAACCACTGCCGCAACTGGCACAAAAATCAAGCAAGGAGTCTCTGTCGTGCTAGCGGGCAAGCCTAATGTCGGCAAAAGCAGTATTTTAAACGCACTTGTAGGCTACGACCGCGCAATTGTTACCGACATCGCGGGTACGACTCGGGACACTATCGAATCCAGTTACGAATTCAACGGCGTGCGCTTTAATGTAGTCGACACCGCGGGTTTGAGAAGCACTGATGACATTGTCGAGCGCGTGGGTATCGAGCGGGCGGAAAACGAAATTGAGCGGGCGGACATAGTACTCTTTATTACCGACACCCCCACGACTCCCGAAAAAATCAACAACCCAAATATCATCCGCGTTTTGAATAAAATAGACAAACTTTCTGCCCACGACCTAAAAAGCGCCACGGTATTTAGTGCCAATGCGCAAGATGCTAGCAATTTAACTAAAACCCCTAGCGCCGTAGATAATACTACCACGGACACAAATTCACTACAAAAAAGCCATATATCTAGCGCCGAAAATGACAAAACTGGGAGCACGCCTCAGGTTTGCGACTACGATATTTTTACCAGTGCAAAAACGGGCGAAAATATCGAAAAACTAAAGCAATTAATCTTTGACTGCACTATAAACAATTCGGTTATGTCGCAAAGTCTAATACTCACAAACGCGCGCCATATCGAGGTTTTGCGCCGCGCTAAGCAAAAACTTAACGAAGTACTAAGTAGTGACACGGCAGAACTCGAGTGCCTCTCAATCCTAATTATGGATGCGTGGAACACTTTGGGCGAAATCACAGGCACGACCGCAAACGAGGAGATTATAAACGCGATTTTCTCAAAATTCTGCCTCGGGAAATAAAAAATTAGACAAATCGTATTAAAATGTACTATTTGTAAAATTTTTTAAAAAAGTGTTGACCTTTGCTTTTGATTTGTTATAATATAATTGTATCCGCGCTTTATTTGGCGGGTACATTTTTCTTTTTAAAATCAAGTAAAGGAGGGCAAACTTGAATATATTTCGATATCTATCTAAGTGGGACTATGTGGCGATTGTCATAATAATAGGCTTGCTTGTATTGCAAGTTTGGTTAGATTTATTGCTACCTGAGTACCTCAATGTAATAATCGAAGATGTCTCCACCGTAGGCGACCTAAACAACATTTTAGTAAACGGCGGCTATATGCTAGCGTGTGCCTTGGGTAGTGGGTTACTAGCAATCCTCACGGGCTTTTTCGCAGCACGGGTGGCTGCTGGATTTGCTATGCGGCTACGCTCGGGCGTGTTTGATAAGGTCCAAGGGTTTAGTATGGCGGAAATTAATAAATTCAGCACCCCGAGTCTAATCACGCGCTCGACAAACGACATCACCCAAATCCAAATGGCGGTAGCAATGGGACTACATGTAATCATTCGCGCACCCATTATGGCGATATGGGCTATTACCAAGATTGTAAACATCAATATGGAGTGGTCACTCGCCACCGCGATTGCGGTAATTGCGATGGTGTTGATGTTCGCTTCGGTAATTTTAATCACTTATCCAAAATTCAAGCGCTTACAAAAGCAAACTGATGATGTCAACCTAGTTACGCGCGAAAATCTACGCGGCATTCGTGTAGTGCGTGCATACAATGCCGAGGAGTACCAGCAGAACAAGTTTAACAAGGCAAACGATGCACTGACCAAAACCAACTTATTTGTGAACCGCACAATGTCTGTTATGTTTCCCTTTGTAAATGTCATTATGAGTGGAGTAGTGCTAGCAATCTACATACTCGCCGCATACATCTTTAACGACACAGCACTAGCGCTCCGCCCGACAGTACTCGGTAATATGATGGAGTTTAGCAGTTATGCGATTCAGGTCGTAATGTCCTTTATGATGTTAGTCATAATTTTCATTATGCTGCCGCGCGCCATTGCCTCAGTTCGGCGTATCAACGAGGTTTTGCGCACCAAATCTACCATTACGAACGGTACTGTTACAAAAGGGCTCGATGGCGAGCGTGGCGAGATTGTGTTCGACAAGGTATGCTTTAAGTACCCCGATGCCGAGGAGCAAGTGTTAGAAAACATTTCGTTTACCGCGCATAGAGGCGACACGGTGGCCTTTATTGGCTCGACTGGCAGCGGTAAAAGTACACTAATTAACCTAGTACCGCGCTTTTACGATGTCACGAGCGGCAGTATCAAAATTGATGGAGTCGATGTACGGGACTATGCTCTCGAATCGCTTCACGACAAAATCGGCTATGTACCGCAAAAGGCAGTGTTGTTTAGCGGCACGGTCAGTAGTAATATCGCCTACGGCGACAAGGGAGGCACTACCCCTACCCTCGATGCTGTAAAAACGGCAGTGAAAGTCGCCCAAGCCAGCGACTTTGTCGAGAGCAAGCCCGAAAAGTACGACTACCCAATAGAACAAGGCGGCGCCAACATCTCGGGCGGGCAGAAGCAGCGACTAGCCATTGCACGCGCCATTGCACGCGACCCTGAAATCTATATTTTCGATGACTCATTCTCGGCACTCGACTACAAAACCGACCGCGTGCTGCGCACGGAACTGCGCAAGCACACGCGCGATGCGACAGTCTTAATAGTCGCCCAGCGTATCGGTACTATCAAAGATGCCGACCAAATCATTGTATTAGATGAGGGTAAAATGGTGGGCAAAGGCACGCATGATGAGTTGCTAAAATCTTGCCCTGTGTACCAGGAAATCGCACTGTCACAACTTTCAAAGGAGGAACTAGGCTATGAGTAACAAGAGAGGTCCTATGAAAGTGGCAGAAAAGCCAAAAAACTTTAAGTTAGCGATTAAGTCGCTCGCAATTTACTGTAAAAAATATTGGGTTGTCATAATTCTAGCACTACTGCTAGCAGTAGGCGGCACGGTGCTCACGGTGATTGGACCTGACTATGTGGCGAAAATTACCGATGAGTTGTTTGAGGCAATCTCACTTGGTCGCGATGTCAATCTCGACCTAATATGGAATGTCGGCATATTTTTGATTATTATATATGTGGTTGGCGCGCTACTCAATGTGATTGAGGGCTTTATTATGGCGACAGTCACGAACCGCGTTACGCAAAAAATGCGCTACGATATCTCGCGGAAAATCAATCGTTTACCCCTAAGATACCTCGACTCGCACCCGTACGGCGATGTCCTCAGTCGCGTAACCAACGATGTCGACCTTATCGGGCAAAGCCTAAACAATAGTATCACGACCCTAGTATCCTCAATTGCACTATTCCTAGGCTCGGGACTAATGATGTTTGTCACCAACTGGATACTGGCGCTTTCCGCAATCGCCACATCTATTTTGGGCTTTATAATAATTGCGCTAATTATGTCGAAATCGCAAAAATATTTTATAGAGCAGCAAACCAGCCTCGGCAACATCAACGGGCAAATCGAGGAGGTCTACTCGGGGCATAATGTCGTAAAGGCATATAACAACGAGCGCCACACAAAACACACCTTTGATGGTATCAACAAAAAACTATATACCTCCGCGTGGAAAAGCCAGTTTTTATCAGGCACTATGATGCCGTTAATGCAATTTATCGGCAATCTCGGGTATGTGGTAGTGTGCGTAGTCGGTGCGGTGTTACTCATCCACGGACACATTACATTTGGCGTAATTTCGGCATTTATTATCTATGTTCGCCTGTTTTCACAACCCTTGTCACAAATGGCGCAAGCGTTTACGAGTCTACAGAGTACGGGTGCCGCTTCTGAGCGCGTGTTTGAGTTCTTAGGCGAGCGTGAATTGGCAAACGAAAGTAACAAAACGAAAAAACTCGAAAACATCAAGGGCGCAGTAGAATTCGACCATGTGAAGTTTGGGTACAACGCAAAAGACTTTATCTACCCCACGGCTCCCGTATTTAAAACGGCGAGCAAGTTCGCAAAGTTTAATAAAATTAGCGGGATTATACCGAGTAGATGTGCCTACGACCCGCGAAAACTAATAATAAAAGACTTTTCCGTATCAGTGTCCCCAGGGCAAAAAGTAGCCATTGTCGGGCCTACTGGCGCTGGAAAAACGACACTCGTGAACCTACTGATGCGCTTTTACGAGGTCAACAGTGGCGAGATTCGCATAGACAATGTCCCTACTCATAGCCTTACCCGCGAAAATGTGCATGAATTATTTTCTATGGTGCTGCAAGACACTTGGATATTCGATGGCACAGTGCGCGAAAATATCGTTTATGATAAAAAGGGAGTTACAGATGTCGAAGTCGTGGCAGCCGCCAAAGCGTGCGGTATCGACCACTTCATCCGCACTCTCCCCCACGGCTACGACACTGTACTAGATGAAAACACGACCATTTCCGCAGGGCAGCGGCAACTAATGACCATCGCCCGCGCAATGGTGCAAAACAGCCCTATGCTAATACTCGATGAGGCGACCAGTTCAGTAGACACTCGCACGGAAATTTTAATACAACAGGCAATGGATAAACTCACCGAGGGGCGCACTTCGTTTGTGATTGCGCACCGCCTCAGCACTATTAAAAACGCCGACATAATTCTCGTTATGCGCGAGGGCGATGTGATTGAAAAAGGCACACATGAGGAATTGCTGGCTAAAAACGGTTTTTATGCTACTCTGTATAATAGCCAATTTGAATCAGATGAATAAAGAAAACAATTGTCTATTTAGGTAAAATCCCAAGTTAGACAATTGTTTTTTATTATTTTTAGAAAAAGTTTTGAAAAAATAGTGCAACTTTTGAAGTTTTATGTTATACTATATTATACACTGTAATCCTACAGCCACGAGTTGCATTATTTACGACTAGATGTAGCGCAGTCTGGTAGCGCACTTGGTTCGGGACCAAGGGGTCGCGGGTCCAAATCCCGCCATCTAGACCAAGCACTTTTTACATCTCGCCACTTGGCGGGATTTTTTATTAATTTTCTATAAACTGCTATTTGTCGCTATTTTTTTAAATTTAGTTATTAATAATAGCCAAATCTATTAGAATTCATCGCCGAATGGGTTGTCCTTGTTGCGGCGCTCCTCACTCTTACGAATTTGCTCGAGTTTGTCCTTGCTATCCTTGGTCTGGAAGCGCTTGTTACCGACTGCCAAGTCTTTCTTTCGGTTGCGCAGCAATATGAACACAAACAGTATCACCACAACCACTGCGATAATAATCAACGAAATCATTAGACCCATATTAGTATTGACTGGAGCGGGCGCATCGCTGTTTTCCTGCCAACGAGCGACCAAAACCGTATCCTCATCCAAAATCCTACTAAAATCGAAGTCGGCATAGGTCACATTACCCTCCTCATCGACACCAGTCACTACCGACCACCCGACAAAGTCGAACCCTGGCAAATCAAAGTCCGCATCGAGTGTGGGTGCCGATACACTCTCACCCTCGAAAATAGTCACGACCTTGTACGCCTCTGTGGAGGAGTAGAGTTTCTTAAATGTCACGACAATTTGATGCCCCATAACCGCATACAAACTCAGCCCACCAATCGGCACGCGCACCTCGGCGCTAAGTTCCTCGCCATCCTGCTCTAGACTCCAGTACTTAAAGCCATAGCCCTCGAGCCCGATTACCTCGAGTTCGCCAGCAGCCTGTAGTTTTTCAACCTCAGATTTTAGCGGCATATCGTACTCGATTTGCTTTGTGATAGTAATTTGGTCATTTTCGAAATGCCCGTTCATCGCGTAGAATGTAATAGTATACGACTCGCGGTCCCACAATATATAGAGGTTTAAGTTCGATGCAGGCATTGTGTAGGTATTACCAATTGTCTGTCCGCCACCGCTTAGGCTACTTGCGGTCGACCACACAGCATCACCATCGCTATCGGTGTGAATCTTGTACCCAAGCCTACTCGGCAACTCGGCATTTGATAATCTATCTAAAATGTCCAGCACGACCGACTTATACGGCACATTACTAATCGTAAATGTCGATTGTGTCATACCATCAATTGTAAAGTTTCCGCCATCTGCATTTAGGGTGATTGTGAAATTGCGTGGCTTCCAAGTGACATAGATGTATGTCGTGTCGCTAATGCGTGTATTTTCGCGGTCGAATAGTGTAGCCAAATTAGAATCAGCGTAGTACTGGTCGACCTCGTATCCCCCGACATCGGCGGGAATGTAATATACTAAACTCGGGTATGCGGAAATTGTCGTGTCAAAGGACACCATTTGCACATCCAAAGTGTGCTCTACGCCGCTAGTATCAAAACTTACATAATGCACCTCTTGGTATAACCCTGTCCACTGCGCATAGAGAGCAATTTCGCCTAGTTGTCCATTTGGTGCACGGAATTGATTGTGGTCAAATGTGTAGATACTCACAGAATTTGGACCAGTCCACCTAGTACCACCCGACTCCATACTGTACCAGCCTTTAAACGCTAGTTGTGTACTGTCGTATACAAGTTGATTCATATATTCGCTTAGGTCAAAAATTTTCCCGAAAGTTAGCGTGATTGTGAGTGGCTCACCCGCGAGTTTTCCCTCGAACTTCATATCAGTCCCGCGGTCACTACCTGGGTAAAGTTTTACATTCGTGAATGTCTTTGCCTCACGAATCCCCACAACATACACAACCCCCTCTGGGTATGCTGTGTTGATGTTTATTCTCGAACTAGAGGGGTTCTCACTACTATCAATTGGCTCAGTAGGCATTGTGCTAAAACACCACCAACCATTGTAGTAATAGCCGATTATGTCGCTATCTTGAATCATAGCCAGTTGCGCGGTAGCATTTGGCTTTAAGTCATATGTAACGCTACGCAATAGATTGTATTGAGTAATTTCACTCTCAGGCAACTCACTAAACTCGCCCGTTTCGTAGTCTTGCATAACATAGACTAAATTATATGTTTGCTCAGACCATTGTAGGTAAATAGTGATACTTGCATTAATTGGGTTATTAAAACTCCACGGACTTAACTGTGTTTGTATGTCGCTAGATGTGTAATACCACTCGCCATCAAAGCCCGCAGGAGTCGTGTACTCATCCTCGCTAGGCTCTGCAATATAGTGTCCGCTAACTATATACTGAGTCTCGCCAATAGGCTCCTGCATATGGTCTTTCGCATTTGAATTCGTATTCCACCACGGCCTATTGTTTATAATATTCACGCTATAAATCGTTTCCTCGGGGTACGACATTTGCCCAGTCACGGGCTTTGTGTTAGCATCACTCGCATAGACATTTAAGTTGTTATTTTCACCCGCCTTGAACGCTCTCAAAATCGGGTAGAAATACCTATTGTTGTTCTCCTCCTCTTCCGCAAAATACCAGTAACTATTTGAGCCATTGTCGTAGAAAGGAGCAAACGCTGTTTCCGCTAACGAAGATACTGAGGGCAGGGTCATATCGTAACTATCATACTTCGATGAAGCATAGAGAGAAGTCATATTTCCAACAGGAGTGAGTCCGTTGTCGTAGTTCCCTAGCACACTATCCTCTACATAGTTTGCGATACTGCTCGAGTATCCGGAGTTATTTAAATCTGTATTAGTGCCAGTCGATGATGAGGATATATACCCCACCAGTCCGCCGACACCCATTTTAGCAGCGCCCGGCACAGTATCTACATCACCAATCGAGAATACAAAGTCGAAGTCGCCCGCACTCGAATATCCTACAAAGCCACCTACAGCCACCTCGCCCACTACATCGCCGTAATTTGCGCAGTTTTGTATGATTGTGCCAATCGAGCCTTGAGTCATTCCAGCAAAGCCGCCGACTCTAGCGCCCGAACCAATTGGGCCTGCGTTGAAGCAGTGTTCAAATGTACCATCGTTGTCGCAGCCGACCACACCACCGACAAAGGCGGTAGTCACACCCACCGACTCAGTATTCGCACCATAAACACCGCCAGTGTTGTATGCGCCATTCACACGGCCAAAGTTGTACCCTACTATTCCACCCGCATAAGTAACACCGCGAATCTGTCCCGAGTTTTTGATTGCACCCACGGCTACATTACTCGTGTCAAAGGCAGTAATGTTGTATCTACCTTGTTGTGCTTGATAGTTAGTACCAGCGATTCCGCCAGCGTAGTTCGCATCAATATTTACGATATTTCCTTCATTTTGACACGCGATAATTACACCATAACCATTGCCAAGCCCCGAACTTACGCCAGTGTCTTGCCCCGCATCATTTACGCCCGCGATACCACCTACCGAGTTTGCCTTGTATCCAGTACCGCCATCACTCTCGATATTTCCGCGGTTTAGGCACTCACGCACAGTACCACCGTTTACTGCGACAATACCGCCCATATACATCACGCCATCCTCCGTAGTGCTAGTGCATTTTACCAAAGTCGTGTTAGTGACATTGCGAATCACCCCGCTCGAACGGTTTAAGCCCACAATACCCCCAATACTTCCGCGGCAGGTTTGGAAAGATTCAGCCACATTTTGTGAAGCAATATTAGGGAAAATAGTGCTAAAATTCTCAGCATAAATGCTACCTGAGTTAATACCCACGAGTCCGCCGAGCATAGTTTCCTCGAGGGCGTTTGAAAATGTCGCCGCACTAGGGATATTCGGCATTGTTTGGATTACGCCCGCGTTGTAACAGTCAATCACTGTCCCGGCGTTTGTTCCAGCGATTCCACCGATTACCCCAATATACGACTGCAATTCACCGCCTGTGCGGTATGATTCGAGTATGCTACCACGGTTCTCACCAACTAGCCCGCCTAATACTATGCGGTACGAATTCGAATTATAAATCTCCGAATATAGGCTCGTGTTCATTTCGTTTGTGCGGTTTGTATTCGAGGTGCGCAATGTCGCATCAGCCCCGAGCAGCCCAACTAGGCCACCCGATACAAAGTCCGCCTCCATTGCACCGCCACTCGAATAGTGGTGGATGTACGCGCCCGCATTGTCGTTGTCGCCATAGTTTTTGTTTATGGTTATATTACTGAGATTACTGCCGTTAAAGTATCCAGCGACTACCCCAGCGTACTTTGTGTGTTGTGTCACCTCGAGTGTCGGACTCTCAAAATGCAAATCTCTCACATAGTTACTGTTGTTACCCATGTTCTCAACATAGCCAAACAGCCCGACATACTCCCTAAAATCACGCGTAGCGCTCGAATTCAGCTGCTCCGTGTTTATGTACATATTTTTTATGCTAAAAGTAGTGTTGCTCGTGAGTGACCCACGGAAAGGATGCTCCGCGTTCCCAATCGGCACCCAGTAGTGCCCCATTAGATCAATATTGCTATAAATTTGGAAATACACTCCCGCGTAATCAGTCCCGTTATTTACATTGAGAGCAAGTTGCGCGAGTTTCCCTGGCGTGTTGATTATATATGGATTGTCAGATGTCCCCGCAGATGCAGAAGACTCCGCCCACGCCTCAGCGTAGTTTGTCCATAAGCCGCTATATAGGCTCGCATCTAGTGCGCTAGTAAACCTATTTGTACTGGTTCGCGGTGAAAAATCCGCAAATAATACGCAAAAAAAGAGCGCCAGTATCACGCCAAAAGAACAAGTAAAAATCGTTTGAGATTTAGTCATTTTTATACCTCTATTTTTATTATATCTAAATGCCCAAAAAATATTTTATAAATATAAATTATTTTATCATATATATTATGATATCTCCAAACATTTCGAGGCATTTTTCGAGAATTTTCGCGTATTTTTTCCCATTTTTTAGTATTTACTATAAATTAAATTTTCGTTTTTTTAAAGTATCACTATTCCACCTACTTCTTGCTTGTCTAAAAAATCTTGCTCTCTCCACATATAACCGCACATTTTTATACCAAACTTGTTTTTTTGTTATAAATTTATAAATTAAATGTGTTGCAATATTGTATCAAAACATACAAAATAAAAGCGGTTATGTTTCGATTTTACATTATTTATATTCATTAAATTGTGGAAAAGTGGATAAGTATGTGGAAAAGTTGTGTAAAACCCAATTTTTTATCCACAAAAACATATGTTCTTGAAATTTTTAGACACTTTTTTGAAAAGTGTAATGTGGATAACTTTCAAAAAGTCGATAAATAAAGGACTTAAAACTAACCTAAACATATGTTCCTACAAAAATTCTTGTACCCGAAAATAAACAAAAATTTTCAAAAGTACAAAACCTCGCAGCGTGTAAATGTTATAAAAGCGGTATGTAGGCGGGGTGTAGATGGCGCATAGGCACACAGCCAATAAGTGTAGTGAGCCGTGTCTATGCCAGCGCCAACAATAAAGGGTCATCCTGAGCCTCGACCCGCAGTGCGAGGGCGCACATGTAATAAGAGGGCGCAAAGTCGTACTAACAATAAAATACTATAAAATTACACCAACAATAAAATAGCACAAAGCCGTACCCGCGATACATTTCATTTACTGGTCATCCTGAGTGTCGACCCGCAGCGCCTTTAGACGAAGGATCTATTCCTCTTAAAACTCCTTGGGTTACAACTAAAAAAAATAAGCGGATGGTACTTGGCTGGCGCGAGAGTATGCTTTTCTAATTGTAGTGGTCATCCACGCGCCAGACTTCCCGCGAGCGGGAAGGCATCCTGAGCCTCGACCCGCAGCGCTCTTTGACGAAGGATCCATTCCGCTTTAAAAAATCCTACAAAAACCAAGCGCCAAATTTTTTTAATTAATTATTTTTTAAACAATATTTTTTTGTTTTTTATAATACAAAATTGTATCAAATCATAAATACAAAACCAACACTAAAATA
>CASEHF010000017.1 GCA_949287685.1 uncultured Christensenella sp.
TTCATAAAATAAACATATTTTTTATAAATTTTTTCGTTTTATATTTTCTATAACAGGCAACAATTAGTACTAGGAGTTTAAAATGAAAAAAATTAGTGCAATATTGTTTATACTTTTCACCATTATATTTCTATCGCCCACTTTTACACTCGCGGACATTGGGAAATACACTCACAGTACATTTTACTTTTATACATACGAACCATATACATCTACTAATTCTACTTTAATTAAAAATGGCACTGGCTATATAATCTCGACACCAGCAAGCCACGCCAAAATGCTTTATAGCAATCTAAACAAATCTAGTATCCGTGGGTACAGTTTAGAGTTTGAGGAGGCGGACTTCGACATAGAAACTTTTGTCAAAAAACTAAAAATTGAAGTAAAAAGTATAGAAAAACTCGAAAATTTCACATTTTTTTATGGTTTTTCACCACTTTTTGATGATTTTGTGAATTTGGACAACGAAAAAATCAATATTCAATTGGCTATAAAATCTAACACCATTCATATAGGGGTGCCACTTATTTTAGGAAGTATATAAATAAAAAATTGACTTGCTAGTTATAAAAGCAAGTCAAATCTAAAAATTCTAGTAAAAATCTAAAAGAGTAATTAGTGCGGTGTGCGAAGCGCACTCGCGATAGATAGATATTAAGTAGGGCTACGCATTTTTGAATACTTGTTTTTGGTTTACTTGGAAACAATTAAAGCGGAATAGATCCTTCGTCTGAAGGCTTCGCGGGTCGGCACTCAGGATGCCTTCCCGTTTACGGGAAGTCTGGCGCAAGAACGCTTAGTACGGTAAGAAACGAATAGTATTGCGCCAGCCCCACCATTCCGCTTGAAATACCATACCTCGAGTACGACCATACCCTATCTATCGGGAGTGCGGCTACGCACCGAGGGCGAGGCTCAGAAAGTCTCCAATTTATATGGTATTAAAATTATTTAGTCAAACACTTTAGAAAAACAGCGCTCTATGGGAGGCGTTTGATACTGCAGGGGTCCTCGACTCTATTCGGCCCTACCCAGCCATTGTCCGCCTTTTTCTTTAATTTCGGCACACCAAAAGGAATGCGGTCAAACACCTTGTCATGTAGCGGGTAGAGTTCCTTTATTTTTTCTACGACCTCTTGTGCATTAGTAACTCCCCAAATTTTATCCTCAAAAGTATCGTACCTTATCGCATCATCGAGCGGATGGTCAGCGAGTGCAGCACTCCAGCCCTCAACATTTTTATACGCCAAAACCATACGACCCAATTTCCACGCAGCACTGATTTCGTTCAGCGTGCCAGAGCCGCCTCCGACTGCCACCACAACCTCACTATTCCCGATTATGATATCGCGAGCCAAGTCGAGCCCTGTGGGTATAACTATGTCCGCAAAATCGTTTGCCGTATCGAAATCATACGATGGACAAATCGCTATTGTGTCGCCCTCACGGTAATTTTTACTAGCGTGCGCACCTGCACAAGCGGCACGCATAACGCCACGCCCCCCGCCCGTAATAACACGGTAGCCATTATCGACCAAAGTCTTACCCAAGTCGAACGCCAAGTCCCACTTAGTCTTACCCAAGGCAGAGCAATCCTCTGGTTGAGGGCTAGCAGCATTCCCCACCACGGCAACAATCAGTCTTCTTTTTTGCATATTATCATCTCCAATTTTTATTATAGCCATATTAAATAATTTTATCAAAAAAAATCGAAAAAGTATACTAAAATGCCCCTCTATAGGCAAATTAGACACTTTTTATATTTTATTTATTTTGATTAAAATTAAACAAACGAAATAGGTCGGCGACAAAGCATCCTACCGACCTATAATTTAAATTTATAAAAATTTTATACTTGTATAAAACTCGCTAACTGAGAAAAAATCTAGACAATTACAATCTATATCACACTAACTTAATTCAAGCGGAAAGTAGTCGTGCCATCTTTGTTATCCATAATCTCGGCACCGAGGGCGAGTATTTTTTGCTTGATTTCATCGGCTTTTGCGAAGTCTTTTGCCCTGCGATACGCATTTCTCTCCTCGACCAACTTTTTCACAACCTCTTCTCTATCATCAGCCTTTTTGTCCTCCAAAGAGTCAAAACACTTAAAAATGCCGTTGATTTTAGTCAAAAACTCGAGAATTTCGTGTTGATTTTGCTCATTATATAAATGATTGGTAATCATCGGGTTTGCTACCTTCATAAAATCGAAAAGCGAGGCAATCGCATTTGGCGTGTTGAAGTCATCGTTCATTTCCGCCTCAAAACGCTGTCTAAAGGTGGCTAGCGCGCTAGATAACTCCGCGTTATACTCGTTACCCGTGTTGTTTTTGAGGTTAAAGATAAAGTTGTCTATGCGCTCTAACCCAGCGAGGCTCGCCTCCATTACATTATCGCCATACTTGATAGGACTACGATAATGCCCGCTAACAAAGAACCAGCGGAGCGCACGGGCGCCGTGTTTTTTTATAGCATCCTCGATTGTGACATAGTTGCCTGCGGACTTGCTCATCTTGGAGCCATCCTCGGCAAGCAACATCCCCGTGTGCACCCAATATGATGCAGGGGTGTCATGCCCGAGCGCTTTGCTTTGGGCGATTTCATTCTCATGGTGCGGAAACGCAAGGTCTCGCCCGCCCCCGTGAATATCGAAATGGTCGCCTAAATACTTCGTACTCATAACTGTACACTCAATATGCCAGCCAGGGTACCCCTCGCCCCACGGACTGTTCCAGCGAAGCACGCTCCTTTCCTGTGCCTTTTTCCACACGGTAAAGTCATAGGGGCTGTGTTTGCCCTCCTTTATCTCGATTCTAGCGCCAGCATTGAGAGCATCTAGCGTGTTCCCACTCAAAACGCCATAATCGCGAATTTTGGTAACATCGCAGTAAACATCGCCGTTTAACTCGTATGCGTACCCGCGGCGAATCATCTCCTCGACTGCCTCGATAATGTCTATAATGTGTCCAGTCGCACGAGGTGAAATATTAGGTCTAGCGCAACGGAGCGAATCGAGATAGTACCACATAGCGCGAATATTTATGTCGATTAACTCCATTGGATGAACCTTCATCTCGTTTGCGCGTAACTGAATCTTATCCTCACCTTGGTCAGCATCGCCCACAATACTCCCCGCATCGGTAATATTGCGCACATAAAACACGCGATATCCTAGGTACTCAAAGTACGACTTAATGACATCGTACGCTACATATGTGCGCGCGTGCCCGAGGTGTGGTGGCATATACACAGTCACCCCACAAACATACATTTTTACCTCATTCGGGGTAACGGGCTGAAACTCCTGCTTTTCTCTAGTCAATGTATTGTAAATCTGCATTTACACTCTCCTAGTTTTGATATTTTTCAAGATACTCATCATATGAGCACATACGGTCGACAATTTTGCCATTTTTGATTTCAATCACGCGGTTAGCGACACTATTTGCGAGTTCGTGGTCGTGTGTACTGAATATCAATACGCCCTTAAAGTCTACCATACCTTCATTTAACGCGGTAATACTCTCGAGGTCGAGGTGGTTTGTAGGCTGGTCTAAAATTAGGACATTAGCCCCCATTACCATAAGGCGAGATAGCATACAACGCACTTTTTCACCACCTGATAGCACCTTGACTTTCTTTAGTCCATCATCTCCGCTAAAGAGCATACGCCCCAAAAACCCACGGAGAAAGGTGCTGTCCTTTTCCTTACTAAACTGCGCAAGCCACTCGATAATATTGAAATCATTATCAAAATATGGCGCGGTGTCCTTTGGCAAATCTCCACGAATAGTCGTAGTCCCCCACGAAATACTCCCCTCGTAATCCTTAATCTCGCCACCCAAAATTCCTAGTAGCGCGGAAACTGCAAGTTCGTTTTCGCCGAGTATAAGTACCTTGTCATCGCGATTTATGCGGAAAGATATATCATCGAGTAAGGTTTTGCCATCGTGAGTGTAGGAGAGTTTGTTGACCTCTAGAATGTCTTTACCGAGTTCTCGCTCGTACTTAAAGTTTATGTATGGGTACTTGCGGTTCGATACAGGCAATTCCTCAATTACGATTTTATCGAGCATTTTCTTTCGGCTGGTCGCCTGCTTTGCTAGCGATTTTTTCGCACCAAAACGGCGAATAAACTCCTTTAACTCCTCGATGCGCTCCTCTTTTTTCTTGTTCTGCTGCTTTATCTGCTGCTGCATAAGTTTACTAGCCTCGTACCAAAAGTCGTAGTTCCCTGGCCAGAGAGCGATTTTTCCGTAGTCGATGTCGACAATATATGTACAAACAGTATTTAAAAAGTGGCGGTCGTGCGATACTACAATTACAGTACCCGGGTAGTTTATAATAAACTCCTCTAGCCACTCGATACTCTTGGAGTCCATATGGTTGGTAGGCTCATCGAGTAGCAAAATGTCGGGAGTACCGAAAAGCGCCTGTGCAAGCATTACCTTTACCTTAATTGAGCCATTTTGCTCGCCCATAAGCGCGTAGTGCAAACTCTCAGGCACACCGAGTCCGTTTAGGAGTTTTGCGGCATCGAGTTCGGCATTCCAGCCATCCATTTCGGCAAACTCCGCCTCGAGGTCCGCCGCGCGAATACCATCCACCTCGTTAAAGTCGGGTTTAGCGTATAGGGCATCTTTTTCCTTCATAATTTCATACAGACGTTTGTTCCCCATTATGACAGTATCCATAATAGTATATTCATCGAAGGCAAAATGGTCCTGCCGCAAAACTGACATACGCTCGGTGGCTGGAATATCGATGCTCCCCTTGCTCGCCTCGAGGTCGCCACTAATTAACTTTAGAAAAGTAGACTTCCCCGCGCCATTTGCGCCAATTACGCCGTAGCAGTTTCCTGGGGTGAATTTGAGATTCACATCCTTAAACAAAGGCGCGCCGCCAAAAGACAACTCAAGGTCAGTAATTGTAATCATACTTACTCCTTTTACTAAAAATTGATTTTAGTCGTTTTGAGCCTAAAATCAATGTTTTACGAATAGTTTATTTAATTTATCCATGTTTTTTTAAAGTGCCACGCAGTACAAATTGCTAAAAAACGAATAGTTTTATATGCAATAAGCATTTACTCTTAAAAACGGAAGTATATGCACATTATCTCGTTTTAGACTTTCCGTATAAAGCCCTATTTGTCGCGAATGTCAATCTTTATGCTGAGTTCTCTCAGTTGCTTTTCACTAACGGTGCTAGGCGCGTTCATCAACGGGTCGTAGGCTGATTTGTTTAGTGGGAACGCGATAACTTCGCGAACATTTGGCTCATCGAGCAACAACATAATACTACGGTCGATACCGAGTGCCATACCAGCGTGTGGTGGCGCACCGTATTGGAACGCATTGTATAACGCACCGAATTTTTCGATACAATCTTTTTCGCTAAGGCCAACGATTTCCATAAGTTTTAACATAGTCTTTGCATCGTGGTTACGCTCGGCGCCACTGACCAACTCTACCCCGTTACATACCAAGTCAAACTGGTTTGCGGAAAGTTTGAGTGCGTTCTCCTTGGTTAAATCCTCACAACTCATATTAGGCTTGTTAAACGGGTTGTGGCAGAATTGAATTTGATTTTCATCATCGAGTTCAAACATAGGAAAGTCGGTTATCCAGCAGAATTCGAATTTGTCGGGGTCACAGAGATTGAGTTCCTCGCCGAGCAAGTTTCTCAAAATTCCACTGAGTTTGGTAGTAGGCTCAGGTTTGCCCGCGAGCAAGAATATGCTACTCCCCTCGCGCGCGCCCGTTTTACTTAATAAGCTTGCCTTCTCCTCATCGGTTAAAAACTTAGCAATTGGGCTCACAAATTCGTTATTAGCCTCAACCTTTATCCAAGCGAGCCCCTTACTCCCCGCCTCAATCATTTTATTTGTGAGGTTGTCGTAAAAACTACGGGGTTTGCCCGCGATATCGTGTACGGCAATCGCCTTTACAGTACTATTCCTAAATGCGTTAAAGCCAGTGTTTTGGAAAGTTTCGGTGACATTCACAACCTCGAGCGGGTTACGCAAATCGGGTTTATCTGTACCATAGCGCTCCATACTCTCGCGGAAAGGAATGCGCCTAAATGGCGTAGGACTAACTTCCTTTTTCCCAAAAGTCTTGAATAACTCGTAGTAGACAATCTCGCCAAGTTCAAACATATCCTCTTGAGTCGCAAAACTCATTTCCATATCGAGCTGATAGAACTCCCCTGCTGCACGGTCGGCTCTGGCATCCTCATCTCTAAAACACGGTGCAATTTGGAAATATCTATCAAACCCACCTACCATTAACAACTGCTTGAACATCTGTGGTGCCTGTGGCAAGGCATAAAACTTGCCTGGGTGCTGGCGCGCGGGTACTAAGAAGGCACGAGCGCCCTCGGGGCTGTCGGCAGTTAAAATTGGGGTCGCAATCTCTACAAATCCCAAACTCTCCATTTTAGCGCGCATCCACGAATTAATCTTGCTACGCAATAAAATGTTATTAAACACCTCGGGGTTGCGCATATCGAGGAAACGATACTTTGTGCGCACATCCTCACGAATGCGTTTACTGTCCTCGACCTCAAATGGCAAAGGCTGAGTCACGGGACCAAGTAAATCTACCTTGTTAGCCTCAATCTCAATCTCACCAGTCGCAAGTTTGGGGTTAATATTCTCCTCCCCGCGGAAAGTAACCTTACCCTCGACACTAATCACGCTCTCGCGTGTGACCCCCTTAATCTTCGAGTCATCCTCGACTACGACCTGCACAATACCCGTTTGGTCGCGTAAATCTATAAATGTAATACCGCCGTGGTCGCGAATGGTACTCACCCAGCCAGCCACTTTTACAATCTTGCCCTCAAACTCTCTGTTTACCTCGTTACAATACTGAGAGCGAAAAGTCGTTTGCATAATGTCATCTCCTAAAAAAGTTATCTTTTGATTATATATCAAAATTGATTAAATTTCAAGTATATTTTGCGCGATTGTGCATAAATAAGCAAAAATCTTGCCCTAACTTTGGGCAAGATTTGCTTTTTATTCATCGTTTGGCGTGATTTTTGGCGGAATGGAATGCTTTGCTTCCTTTTTAGTGCGTGTAGGTTTGGTAGCCTTATCTTTGTTTGTCTCACTAACCTCACTATTTTGTACTACGCTTTGGTCATTATTATCTACTTCAGTACTAGCGCCCTCACCTATTGCGACTTTTTCAGTCTCTAACTCAGCATTTTTAGGCGTGTCGTGATGGGCGGGTTTTTTATACAGCAGGAACACAGCGAGCGCGATTACTGTAAATATTGTAGCGTACGGGAACAGCCATTCGTACCCGAGAGCCTTAAAGAAGAAGCCGACACAAATAGGAGTTAAACTCTGGGCTAGCATACTAGCAGCATAGTACCAGCCTGTGAGTCTGCCGACATTTTTCTTGCTCGCCATTTCTACAACCATTGGATAACTATTTACATTCACCCACGCCCAGCCGATACCAGCGATACCGATAAGGATATAAAGTAGCCAAGGAATCATTACGAAAGTAGCCGTAAATAGTGATACGAGCATTAGCCCGAGTCCTATGACTATTGTCCACTTTCTGCCGAGTTTATCAGCGATATAGCCGCCCGGGATGAAACTTAGGAGCGAGCAAATTGTCATTATAATCACGGCGGTCCCCCACCAGCCAGTGCCGAGCTCTAAATGCTCGGTACTAAAGGTCGAGCCAAAGGTCTCAATCGCGTTAAACGCAAAGAACCACAAGAAAATTGAGAGTAGCAAAATAATTAGGTTACGCTTGTCGAGTTTGGTTAGAGGTTTATCCTCCACAAGTGAGGACTCTGCCTCTGCCAATTTCTCGCCCTCCTCCATTTCACTAGCCACTTCGCGAGCGATTTTATTTTCCTTAATCTTAAGTAGCAAAATCACGAGGGCTACAATCATTAACACCGCCGTAAGGGCAAATGGTATCCAAATAGTGCTAGGATTGTAGTCAAGGTACCCTGTCACATCATCCTTGTTCGCGGGGAAAAAGATTGCTAGGGCGCCTGCAAAGATTGCACCAAGATAGCCTACAAAGTTTATAATTGCGTTTGCCTTGCTACGCAGTGGCTTTGGGGTGATATCAGGCATTAGAGACACTGCAGGCGAACGATATAGATTCATAGCGATTAAAATTATCGCCATCATCACAATCATCCAGACATACTTGTTGTATAAGAATAAAACTGGAATCAACGGGAACACAATAACCGCGACCACGACTCCCGCGATTATGTAAGGCATACGCTTCCCTAACCGCGTATTTGTGCGGTCGGAGAGTTTACCGAAAAGTGGTAGCATAAAGAGGGCTAGGACATTATCCATAGCCATAATGATGCCGACTAGGTACGAATGGTCCTCAGTCGTGCCGCCGAAAGCCCTCACAAAGTAATCACTCAAAAATAGCGGGCAGTAGGTGTTGTACACTTGCCACAGCATCAAGATTGTAAAAAATGCGAGTCCTATGTAGAAGGTGCGCTTGTAATTCAGTTTCAGCGCGGGTTTTTGATTTTCCATAAAACTTTCCTCGTTTTTTATTATCTTGTGTAGTAAATTCAATTTAATGCCATTACGCTTTAATTATATTAAATTACAAATTTAAAAGCAAGTAATTTTTTGCATAACTAAGCGATTTGTAAATTTTATAATAAGAAAATCAGTATGATTATTTAAAAAATTACTAAGTGGCAAAATTTACTTTATATAAATAAGCACCTAATACCAATCATAATATTAACTAAAAATTAAAAAAGAGTATAATAGATGGCTATTATACTCTTTTTTATCAATCTAAAAAGCACTTTTTAAAGTCATAGTGATAGTTTAATCGGAAAGCCCTGGTATTACAGGACCAAAAATATTGTCTATAATGTCGCCTATAATTTGCCCTGCAGTTGAACCACGAGATACAAATTCTAGGACACTAATACTGCCTCGGGCCTCTCCACTCAAATCTACCTCATTGCTTCTTTCCACACTGGCAGAGCCTGCAAAACTACCCGTTACTCGACATTCATTCTCAAAACTACCGCTTACGCCACTTTGAGAAATCGACATCCTAACGCGCACTCTAAAACTAAATGGCGCATCGCCTGTATATGTAATCTTACCACGGCCACTGACTCTATATCGATATCCAATCGGCTCGGGTGGCTCCTCAGTTGCTTCTGGCGGGTCAACCTCACCATCTGCTAGTAACACTGGCGAAGTGGAGGAAACCTTGCCATACCTCACGGGATACATCATTAAAGTGCTGGCTGCGGCAGCGCTACTACCGCCCGCACCACTTCCACCGCTCGCATAAATAGGTGTACCACCGCTCACAGATGCCATAGTAGTCTCGACATCGAGGTAACTCATCACATTATGGCGATTAATGTATGCATAATCGCGCGGAATAAAACGCTGTACATCACTACCTGGGCGCAAATTATATGAAAATCTCCAAGTACCGCCACTACGGAACACTGCCTCAAAACCTGGCTTACAATAAGTCGTGACACTCATACTAAACCAGTTTGTACTCTGCCCCATACTGATTGATGAAATTCTCGAAGTGCTAGTAGTATTACCGCTACGCTCTGGCAGAGCGGCTAGCGAACTGTATACCGCGGCTGCCTCATTAAATGTAGTACTACCTGTCATAATCTTTGCCCCGCCCAAGTCGAAGCCGTATGACCAACTAGCCTTCATACTACCGCCACGCATATAACTAAAGTCTGTAGTCACGCGCTTAATCAAGCCCCACGAACCTTGGTCCTCATAGCGCTGCTCGGCATAGGAACTAGTCGTAGATAAGTGGTCCCATATCCAAACAGGCTCCGTATCTCCGCTCGGGTCGCGACCGATACCTGTCGAATAGTCAAAGTCGACTGTCGGGTTAATCGGCGAATAGAACCAAACATCTGGAGACTCGTATTTGAGTCCTTTTTCGAGCAGATTATGCTCTACCTCATACCCATCGTGAACAGGGGTTACGGTAAACTGGTTATTTCCGCCCTGCACACTACCCGGGTACGCGGTACAGTGGTTGTAAATAAAGTTGTATGTGCTACCATAGTCGCTCGAACTAAAGCAGTCTGCGCTGTTATAACTAAAGTAGCCTGTCGCTGTGTAATAAATTCTGCCGCTACCGCTTTTCCCTATACTAATTGGAGTCTGAGTAAAGCGGTTATTACTATCGCGGTCATATTGATTAATTGTCACTTGCAAACGCTCGAACTGATTATTTTCGGAATAGTCGGCACTCATCTTTATTGTCATATTGCTTTGCTCAAAATGAATACGGCTCGTGTCAAACGGAAGTTGTCGGTAGTAATTTAGATACAAGTCAACCGAGTAGAGACTGTTATGGATGTGCTGATTGTTAAAGTCGCCAGTTTTGTTGTACCCGAACTGAATTTGTATCCTAAATCCATCAGCACCACGCATTTCGGGGTCAAGCACTAACTCGTTATAGATAAAGTCATACAATACATCCTGATATCTCGTGGCGGTAGACTGTTCTATAGCGAAGTTGTTGTACTGCAGCCACTTGTTTTGATAAGGATAGTATAGTCTAAAGTTTGCAAAAGTTGGTGCTAGGTTGTAGGCTTGGTCGGACTTATCATTCGAGGTTTGATAGTTATACCACATATTTTGACTGTTCACGGTAAAGTCGCTCAATCTCAGAGTCGCAATAGTGTTTAGCGACTTATTTACGAGTGGCTCTAGCGTGATTGACAATGCCTCGATGTCCATTTTAATACGCAAGTTTACAGTATAATCCATACCTGCGGACTTACTATTAAAGCCGCGACCTACATACTCCATAGAATCATCGACTGCCGCAATTATATTAAAGTGCCAAGTGTCACTCTCGCTCTCTGGTAGATACCACTGGTTATAATTCTCCCGAATTGAACCATTAGCGACTCCCGCTGCGTTATTTTCGGGAGTGATTAAGTCAATCTTTAATATATCGGTAATATTTTTAATGTTCCACTGAGTCGTATTGCTGGGCTTGATTGTACAAGCATTCTTTACGACCTGGTTGTCTATACTATAGGTTGCGTTACCATTTCGGGTTAAGTAAATGTAGTAATTTACATCACGACTAATCGAACGGTAATGTAGCGGAATGTACGATTGATAATGGTAATAGTAGCCATTGTAGCAGTAGAATGATGATATACCCGCCTCGTAGTCCACATCCCAATTACACTCGCTCTGACTAAAGGTGGTCTGTACAGTCTCGAGCCTAGCGTAGAAGTAGAAGGTATAAATTCCATCCGCACGCACCTCACTCGCCCACGGGCTAGTCACCCAGTTAAGAGCAGCACTCCCCTCTGGTGCGATGGTACGAATGTCGATATCAATTCTACCACCATGGTAGCGCCCTGAAGAGGTCGGTGTGCCTGTGCTATCGTTGATTAAATCATACATTGCCTTGTATAAACAAGATACCTCGTACTGATAAATGTCTGTATAACTTGAGTAATCCTGTCTAGTCTCATCTACGGTGTTCCCGTTAGCGATTGAGGTATTAATTGCCTCGGTAAATAGCCGCAAGGTAGCGTTTACATCGTATGTGCGAATCCTCACTATCTTTTCGGCATCGTTGTACCGAAGTTTAATTTCATAAACCGTGTCGAGATTGGTCGTAACCATACCATATTCAAAGAACTGTCCTGTGGTATTATCATTATTCCAGTTTAGGCTATCCGCGCGCGTATAGATATACGGGTTCGCGGCAAGCCCCGTATAGGTGCCTTTGCTGACATCGGACACGAGGTTTGTGCCATAGTACTTACCCCCTACCTCGATTCTCTGCATATTCTCCTCAGTCTGTAGTGTATTAGTCATATCATCGAAAACGAGTTCCAAATCGGCTGGGGTGTATTGCTTTTGTATAGTTAGGTAATCAAGTGATTCGGACATATCCGAGTTTTCGTAGTATCTATCAATAGTCATCTTAGAGCGCCCATCAAAGGAACCGCGAAGACTATTGTTTGCGGTGAGGAAATAGTCGTGGGTATTTTCTTCACCTGGGTTAATATCGGGCTTTCTATCAGTAATCGCCGTGAACCTAAATGACACGACATTCGGCAAATACGAGTCAAGTGTCGTATACATATCTTGTGCGCCGAACCCCTCGGGGCTGTCTATCATAATTTCGATATACGCACGGCCGTAATTCTTGTCTTGAGTATCATCGACAAAATGCACATCGAGACTAACGGGATTATTAGTCCATGCCCAAGTATTGCCCGCGTTATCGCGACCGCTCGAGCCGCCATCCGCCTCGCTATAATAAGTATACCCTATGTCCATTAGAATATCTTTATCATTGCGAATTAGCGGGTCTAATGTATACAAGTCCTCTAGCCAAATGCGGTAGTAATGTCCGTAGTCGGCATCGGCTATTACATAACCATCTACCGCCCCCTCGTAACTATAATCAACATAATCACTTGAGCCATCTTTGTTTAAAATCTCGACACCGCCGACTTCAGGCAAATACGGCATCGCGTATTTTATGTGATGCTCGAATACGAAATAGTACGGGTTGTTATACGAGTTTATATCGAGGAACGGTACTGCAATCTGCTTGTCCCCCAAAGACTCGTAGAACTTCGCCACTTCCTCTTCATTAATTGAGCCATCGGCATTTTTTACATACGGAATGTTCTCGCGAATCCAGCGCTCGGAATAAATCGAGTCATCTACATAATAGGTAACTCCATTTACGACATTTGTCGGCGCATTTGCGTTTACATCGTTGTTATTTATCCAAGTCTTAATCTTACAGTAATAAGTAATTGGCGTGAGTATTTTATCTAAGATATTGCCCTGGTTTATGTCGTTGTATAGCAATTCGGTAAGCGTGAGTTTATCAAAACTAATCGCTCTGTCCGCCAAAATTCCTATAGGTCTATCTGGAGTCGGGCGGTCATAGTCCCAAACGCCAGAACCTACTCGCCTATCCTCATAATCGTACAATATGTATAGACTCTGCGTGCTGAGGTCCCCCTCGCTATTTACGCCTGCGGCGTTGTCTCTAGTACCGATTATCCAGTGAGCGAGGTATGTCCCCTCTGCCTCCTGTAGCGCTGTCCAATTAGCATTAGTTGCCGCGCGAGGGTCCTGTGTATTGTAGATATAGAGTTCAAAGGCGTTGTTAAAGTTATCAGGTTGAGTCGTGGTGAATGTGTAGTAGGCGTTGTTTGCCATATCGGTCTTTTCTACTGGGTAACCTACGCTATTTGTCACCTCCACGCTTGCGTTTTGGTGCTGCCCTGATACCTTTTTGTACACATACTCGACACCTAACGAGACATCACTAGGCAAGTAGTACAACTGATTTACTGCCGATACGGGCATGTTCTCATTCCAGCCACGACTAGAGATGTAGAGGTAGACCTTGTATGTTTTATTCGGAGTAAACTGCATACCGTTGTCCGTATCTAGGTTTACATAACATTCCCTACCGTTTACTACAGAGATATTAGGGTACTCCTCGAGTTTGGTCGTGACATTCGGGTTGTCATCGAAGTACTTATCCGCCATTTCGTAGGAGTAGAAGTTTGCCTGTTCCTCTGGCGTTAAACTATTATACAAAATGTCGCTAGCGTATGTCCCATCCTCTGTTTGCTCAAAGGCAAAGAGATTTAAGTTATAATCACAAGTATTATTAATTAAATACGAGTATTTATCTGGGGTCAGGGTCCAGTTAATCACATAGTTGTCGTAATTTGTGCCAGTATAATCTAATCTATAGTCAAGTATCGGGGTAGGCAAAATTATGTAGTGGCACAATTCAACTGGCAACCTATATGGGTCTGTAATCGGGCTACTGTCCCCCACCTCATCGCCGTTTAATACCCAGAAAATGTGGTATACGCCCGCATTCATATTGGTATCAAACAATTCGTGAATGTCAATAGTAACCAACATTCGAGTATTGTCAAGCACGCCGTTATTATACACCCTAGTGATGCGCACATCGGGGTTGTCGGCATCGAGGTATGTATCTGCTGTTCCTAAATTCGAGGGGTCTGGGATATTATAGGTCAAGGTATAGTAGTTGTTTGTGTCATACCCTGGGTTTGTATACAATCTTGCGGTCACGGTAATAGTGCTAGGAAGTTTATATTCTACAGCGCCATTCTCGCGCTCCTGCCTAATTGTACTTATATAAATATTTAAGTAAGCATTTTTATACTGTGCCTCACCCCACGCCCTGTCGTTTCCGTTCACTGGGTTTGCGGACTCGTTTGAGGTCTTGGTTGTCACATACGGTCCAGTCAAAGTAGCATCTTGGGTACTACTACGCCAAATCTCGCGGACTAACTTTTCACCCTGCGCGGAGTTTTGCGAATAGTATGGACTAGTCGAGCAAAGCGAAACTTTGACATAGTAATATCCACTAGCCAGCGAGTCGCTACCCGACAGCCAGCGGTCTACAACAATTAGATTTACGCTAGCAAGTGCATTTAACTGACTAATTAAATCAAAGGTATAGTCTAGCATTCCACGATTGTATTCGATGTAGTGATAGTGCTCCGCAGTAAGCGGCTGGTCCCAAACGATTTCATCAATCGCATCGCCCTCAAACTTGATTTCATCGTAATCTCTGTCTGGCGCAGGAGTAGCATCCCCTACTGTCCAACCAGCGAGTTTCAATATGCTGACAGAGAGGTAAACCGTGTTGTCGTTTGCCACGATGTCGTTGTAGATTTTGTCGTTTAAGTCGGTAGTGATTGAAATATTGATACTACGGTGGTCATCCCAAGTAACCTCGACTGAAGGCAACTGTGTACTCGTAGGCAGGCTATTTGTGTCTACCTTTATAGAAGCACTATTTTCGTAGTACTGCATTGGACTAACCGTATAGATATACACATCATTTCTAGCACTACCACCAGCGATTAGGTATTCGCTAATGTCTAGTGAGTAGTGATTCGTAGGATTTGGCTCGAAAAAGTCTAGCGTGTATACCGTAGCCTCTGTGCGGTCCTCATCCCACGCGTGCACCTCGATTACAAATTTAGCGTTTGAAAAGTCCTTGCCCCCGTAAATTGTGTCCTCGAAATCCCACTCGAGTAGCCCATTACTCGAAAGTTTAGTATTTAACGGACTAAACGGGAAAGCGATGCCACTATATGAATACGGGCGCATATCCTCCTGTGTACCATAGGACTCGGGACTGTAAATACGAGTGAGTAGTTCTTGCCCGTTTTTATCGAAAGCGGTCGCTAAAATCATATACTCGTATGTCCCAGCGAGGTAGTAGTCCCCTGTCTCGCCTGCACGAATGGTATTACTAAAGTATCCCTTCATATCAAAAATCAAGCGATTGTTCGGGGTGTCTAGCATAAAGTATCCGCTAGTGTTATTTTCGATTGTGTAGGTTATGTTCCCCTCGTTATCCACATTGATATTTAGGTAAACAGTATAAGTAAGCGGGTGCGGCTCGGTTTGCACAATCTCGCCAAATTCCTGAGTTAAGTCGCAGACTGTCACGGCATATTTTACCCGAATACTGTATGGATGTAGCGGCAATGTCCATGTTAGACTACCGTTTGTCGCGATATCATCCTCGTTTAGCGTGGTCACCTCGCTAACTAGACTGTTTACGCTCGCATTACCGTTTAGGGCGGGAGCAAACTCCATGAGTTTTGTCGTAAAGATGAAGCTCGAAGTCGCGCGTGTATGACTATTTAAGACATATTCCGTGTCGGTAACGCGCTGCACATCGAACCAAAATTCGAAAGGTCCGTACATACTGATATAGTCGTAAACAGCGAGTCCTAGCGGTACGCCGTATTCAAAGTCCGCCTCACTAAGAGTTATCGTAAATGGCTCGAGTACCACCTCGGCATACGAGTTATAGTAGTCCTTGTAGTGTGGAGTGACTAGATATACCCCACCGATTTCGGCATTGTTAAATACAATGTTGACTTTGTTTACATTGTGATTTATAGGTCCATCTGAATACCCGATATCGAGCGAATTATCGCTAATCTCGGGCGCATCATTTCTCATATACAAGGAGCGCTCAAACATACTCGAGGTGCTGACCTCGGCAATCTGTGTATAGAGTGGATATTCATTACTGCCACTGAGGTAGAAGTAGTAACTTTCATCGCCGTAAGGAATCAATTTAATACTATTTGCTCCAGCCACAGCGCTAGGCAAGCGAAGTTTATAGGTCGTAGACTCAAATGCCGAGTAATTTACCTCTATAGCGTGGTTCTCAATCGTGCCGACATAGTCGTAAATTGGCTCACCCTCACTATCCACTCGGGTCGAAATATAAACCTTGAAGTACTGCGCATATGAGAGCGTATCGTTCGTGATGATTAAGTACTTTTGATTAAAACCGTAGTTCTGCTCGTAAAGTTCGAGGTCCTCGCTAACTGTAGTTATCTCGTGGTCAACTACTCCATTTTCACCGATAAACGCATCAGGTAAAATCGTAAACAGGCTATCATCTGTAATATTGGTGAGAGCAAACTTGTTTTGGAAATTCCTACTAGCGGGGTTTGACTCGTAGTAAACATCATTTCCGCACACCACGACACTTAGTACGCACTCCCCTGCTGCGAGGCTGCGGGTGATGTCACCGTTTTTGGTACCATCGAGGTATCTAAATGTATATGATGCTTGATTACCACCCATTGTAGAGTAGATAAACTTATCGTTTGAATCTCCGCGGTCGAGAATAGCCGAAGTGTTATTCACAATATATGCCACATCACCGTTGCTGTCGGTAATGTACACGGTAAAGCGCACCTGCTCTGTCGTAGGCAAGCTCTGGAACTCGTAGTACTGCTTGTATGTCCAAGTTACCGAAGTAACATAGGTGGCACCACCAGGATTGCTAATCGGGGTCACGGTCAGTCCCGTTACAGCATCGGCTTGGGTACGCACAATAAAGGAAATTGTCGCGGTTAAGGTATCGATGCTCGTGTGGATATCGTTTGCCTCATCGGGGGCAACGCGCACTGACACATAGTACTCACCTGCATCTAGTCCCGCGATTAGGCTGGAAATATCGTATGAGGTAGAGTTTACTGTAACTACATTGTCGTTATACGCGGGTCCATCTTGTGTGAGTGACACGAAAACCTCGTACTTTGTGGCGAACAATACAGGGTCCCACGACAAAATGTTTTCATTTACCTCGAGGTTTGTAGGTGCATCGAGAATCACTACAGGGAGGCTCGTGTAGCCTGCGTAGTTTTGCGCATAGTATGCGACTAAATCATTGTAATATGTCTCGGTTATGTCGATTGTCCAAGTAGCCGAGCGGCTAACTGATAATGCAGATTCAATCACCTCGTTAGGCACAATTATAGCGACATTACCCCCTTGAGTCGTGAGGCTAGAGGTGTCGACCTCTTGACCATTTATGCGTAAAGTATACACACCATCGGTAAAGTGCTGATTATTTATACGCACATCGTTCCAAGTGGCTATATAGCCCACACCATCCTCGTATGTAATAGTCACGCCCGTGATTTCGCCTAGGGTGTGAGCATTGATATACTGCGCGGTCGCCTCGATACTCTCGACATTTTCCGCGACTGACTTAGCCTTTACATTAAAGGTAATTACCCATACTATGTCGCTAGGCAGGTTGAAAGTAATACTAGTCTCGTAGGTCGACATAGTACTACTACTCTGCCCCCACGAATAGCCGCCACCGCTAGCATTTAAGTAATAGGTCGTGCCAGTAACGGACATAATATTCACATTGAATTCGTAACTCGGGTTAGCATAGCGCTGGTCACCTACCCACGAAATAGTAATCTCGGTCGAATCCTCAGCGGATACCGAAAATTCGATATCACTAGGCGTATTCATCCTACCTATAGTAAATGTGTAACTCGTGGTAGAATTCTGCGCAAAGTCGAATTGCGAATATCCTAAGTTGCTAGGAGCGCAAGATACGGCTTTGGTATCTGCGGTAATGTTGATATTAAACTCTGCACCAACCGAACTAATCGCGCTCACCCAACCCTCATCACCAGCAAAGGTAAACGAATTGCCAGTAAATGCGCTAATGATTTCGGAATCACTGTTTACACCATTTGTATAACTAATTGTTGCAGAGTATCCTACGAGATTGGTCATACCATTAGGAGCGCTCAGCGCATCAAATGTAACGGTAAAGCCTGTTGATGCATCGTAAGTAAGGTTGATATTATCAGCGACTATATATGACTTTGACACATACATTATGAGTGCGTTACTCCAACTACTCGGCGCAAAACTCGTGTACTGCGAATTACGCACGGAAATTTGGTAAATTCCGCGCTCGCTAAAGTAGTCCTCTCCGCTCAAAGTGAACATATTGCCTTGCCACTTGAGATTGTCAAAAATTTGAGTCGAAGCGACCGCCCCATCGTGACCTAATAAATCGATTTTTAACTCAAAACTATTTGCGCGCGAGTCGGGATTTTGAATAGAAATTACTGCTGACTGGTCGTTACTAATATAATGATAGTTATTACTTGAGCCGTAGTAACTAATACTAGGGGTGTTAAACTGCTCTTGGTACACAAACAGGGTAGAACCGATAAAACTATCAGTCATAGCACCGTTCCCAAGCGCTATAATCGAAATTATATAGTTACCGCTATTCATATCCTCAAGGTCTACACCTGTCATCGTATACGAAGTACCAGTAACGGTAGTTGTGAAGTTAAAATTCCCCGTTGCGGTAGCAGCACTCGTAATACTAATACGGTATCCACTCGGTGAAATCACGCTAGTAGAAGTATCTGAAACAATTTCCGCTGTCACCTCATTCCACGAAATAACGACTTCGTTTGTATTCATATCTTGGATAGCGGAAACTAGCGGAGTATCAAACTGGCGATTTAGAGTAAAGGTGCAAATCGAAGGTTCGCTTTCCCTATACACTGTAGACACAGGGTGCGCAATTACGACTAGATAGTACTCACCTGCTAGCGCGTTATGCTCCTCAAGTAGCGCCTCTAGGTTATAGTAAACAAATGCATCGCTACTGGTAGCTGGAATAGTCTCAATGACTCCCGACAACTGCTCGCTAGATACAGTGTAATATGACACTAAACTATTGCTGTCCGACATAATTTGCAAGTATTTCACCCCACTACGGTCGATTACTGATACCGTGGGACTTTGGAGCTTATTACTAAAATTCCACCTAAAGACACCTTCGCTAGCGAGGTAAAACTCGTTATTTGACTGCGCGGTAATTCTAAACTCGTAGACACCCTCGCTAGTAAACAAGTTATTAGGAACATTTAGTCTAATTACGCGCTTGTATACGCCATCGACATTTGCGGTATACTCACCCCAAATCGCATCGGGGTACTCTAGCCCCTCAATCTCGATTTTGTAACTATCTACATTTTCGATATAGTCCCATTGCAAATACGAGTTGTCAATTGCCGCTACAAAGTTTACAGGGGTGTCGAGTTGCTTGTAAATCGAAAAGTTAGTACTTGCCTCGGGCGAGCGCATACTACCGACACTCGATATTGCGTAAGCGTAAATATTGTATCTACCGATAACCAAATCGCCGTTTACGCTAATGTAGCCCTCTAGGTCGTTTAGGTTAATTACAAACTTTTCGCTAGGGAATTCCCTAATATATACGGAATGATTCCCCGTAGGTCCAGTCAATCTCCACTCAATCGCCGCGGTATACTCTAGCGACTCGGGCGCCACGGTTAAGGTCAAAATTTGAGTATCCTCATCAAACTCAATCGTGGGTGCATCGATAAAGAATGTATTTGTAAATGTGGTAGACCACTCACACGGAGTTAGGTTGGCTTGAACAGTGTCTGCATCGATTTTACCAGCGTAAACCGTGACTGTAGCCTCTTTAAATAGAGGTAAACAACTCGAATCTACATTAATAACAGCATCTGCCCCGCCCTTTAGGGTGCCATCCTCGTTTTTCTCACTGACCTCTACGCTCCTAGTCTCGCCCGTACTAAATACCAAATAGTAGTTAGTCACATACTGGTTAAACCCAGGAATCGTAATCTGCACTTCGCGGGTATCGTTGATTGGCAAAAAGGTTAAGGTAGAACTACCCGAAAGCGTGTACGAGTACTCGAGGTTCTCTATAGTCACGCTTTCACTAGCGATATACAATTGCCCCGAGTCAGCAGAGTAAACTGATACGGTATTACTCCCCAAGCGCAAGTATCTACTAATATCATCGATGTGCGTGTTAGGCGCGTTGATATTGTTAATCAAACTGCCATTTATTACGAGCCCATAACTTCCTCTTGAGTCGGTGACTGATTTGACAGGGTCCCAATCTAGTGAAACGGCGTTTCCATTAATCTCGTAGCGCAAGTTTGTAGGCGCCTCGTGCTGATAGAAGTTTACAAACGCATACGAGGTCGATGGCACACTGTTTATATACTTAATTTCCTCAAGATTATCGCGGACAATCGCCTGTACTGTAATCATATATTGTTTCGGCACATCAAAGCCGTTTATGTAGTTTGACACATACTGTGTGTCCACCACTAACCCATTTGCGGGGCGAGTAGCGGGCTGCGCTAGTACGCCTGCATCATTTCCATCCACTTGAATATTGTAGTACTGAGCATTTTCGACATAGGTAAACGCCATTGAGATTCGGTATTTATTGTCGCCCTCGGCATCGCTCTCTCTTGTGACACTATCAATCCTAGGGGTAGCGAGGCGAACTTTGTAATCGAGTCGCACGCTCTCACTCGGCTCAGAATCGACAAAGTACACCGAATAGCCGCGAGTAATGACAGTAACTGCATATGTCCCTGGTCCTAGACCATTTGCGCTCATTTGGTTTGAGATTTCCACGCTAGTAGCGGTTGTGGTATACGAGAAACACAATGCGCCGATTAACAAATTGCCGCCTACATAACTAGCCTGGTACACATTCACTATATACCCCGCTTGCGCGCCATCGACCTCGCGCCACGAAAGCGAGTTGATACCATTTAAATCGACAATGCGTACATCCGTAGGTGCGCGCATTTGTGTAACAGCATCGTACGGAGCGGAAAGGTCGCTAAATTGACTGTTTAGAATGTATTCATTCCCCTCGCGTACCGCCTGAATCTGCACACAGAACGAACTGCCCACATCTGCGAGTTCATCCAACGAAATTGTAAACATAGGCGCTACGAGTTGCGGTATGGTCTTAAAGTCAAAATATTCTGGCTCCTCACCCTCGTTATTTGCATTCGCGAGCAAAGTTAGCGTGTATGAGGAGGCAAAGTACGGAGTGTTCGCATCATAGGGATTTGTATCGCTAATAGCATCCCAGCGGATAACTAGGTTGTTTCCTTCCTTGTAAATCTGCACGCTACTAGCATCGGGGGTCGATAGCGTATGCGTAATCGAATATGTCAGAGTCTCGCTATCTTGGCTAGCGATGACAAAATTCGGGTTTGCCTTTGGCACTGCTCGCACAAACACGCTATGTGTACCCAAAGTATCAGCAATAGGGATACCGTTTATCATCATACTATCGAGGTCTAATTCATATTGCGTGTCGCTAGCGAGCCCCGTAGTCGAAATTGTGTTAACGAGCATTCCATCAATATACACCTCGTACTCACTCACCGCACTATCTATTTCCCACCCCAAACTCTTTTGTGTGCCTTGGCTAAGGTTAGCAGCATTCGGGTTTAATGAAATTATTGGCGCACGAATCGAAGTAGTCCTAAAATAATTGGTAGGCTCACTTAACTCACTCGAATGAATATACGCATTCCCCTCGCCCGTGATAATATTTGTCGAGGTCGCCTGCACATAGAAGGCAATAAAATCAAGTTCGCTATATGGGTATTGATTTAAAATGGTAGAAAAGTCGAAGTTATTAGAATCAGAACGCAAAGGCTCCGAAGTCAACGGAATCGGGTCACCGTTCGCATCAAAATCTGCGGCAATGACTATATTATAACTAACCGCATTTTCTACCGCAGCCCAATATAGGACATCGTTTGAATCAAGTGATAAACTGGTCGGGGCTAGTAGGGTCGTAGAGTATTCTATAAATAGTGTATCACTCAAATACGAGTTATAATCAGGGGTCGAGTGCAACGCGCGCACTTGAAATGAATATAGTCCATAATCAGTTATATATCTAGAAATATCTACTTGCGTTTGTCCACTATTAAAGGCATTTTGTCCGCCATTAATGTAGATTTGATATTGTTCTGCATTTTTTACAGCATCAAAGGTCAACACTCCGTTTTCCATATCCACGCGCAAGTTTGTAGGAGTAGAAAGGCGCTCAGTTAACGAGGTGTTTTCTCTGTCTGCAGGTTTTAAAGTAAATATTAAAGCAACGATACCCCCAATCAGGAGTAACGCTACTATAATCACTATAGAAACTTTTAACGCTTTTGACATCTCTCTACCCCACTTGTCTAGAGTGAAAGCGCTTGAGTAAATCACGGGCAACAAAATCTAGTCTCTGTTAATCAATTGTATACTTTTAGTCTTGTCTAATGTTTTTATAGTGGCTTAATTCCTATTATATAATATAGGTGCTTACTCTGTAGGCTCCTCAGCCACTGGAGGAATGTAGCCATCGAGCGTGTTTGGGTCCACCCAAGTGAGTGCTGGGTTCTGCCCTGAAACTAATGTGAATTGCGCTACCTTTCCATCGTATCTAAGCACTAGGCAGTCTACAGTTTGCTCCGCTGCCTGTACTGTCACGCGGTTAATCTTTGTAGCATCGGTCGTTAGGAATGGTATAATATCCGCTCCAGTCGTGAAGTCATCAGTACTATTGTATATAGACTCCCAAACACCATTATCGCGGTGCGAAGCGGTCGTACGGCTAGGTACATTACCATCTCTATTGTTAATTTCTACAATATTGTTGTTTAGGTACCAAACGGAAACCATATTACCACTCGTTGCGTTACCGATAATTGCACCAGTGTACATATAGTCGCGTGCTGGAGTGTACTCGCCTGTAGGTGCGACATAGTAGAGGTTGTATACAATGTCCCAAGTGCGCTGAAATACCATCGGTCGAGATTTTGCCTAGATTCATACAGTATGTAATGTACGACAAGCTCGAGTAACCAACAATACCGCCAGCACTACTTGCAACAATATCTCCGCTAGTTGCGTACCTTGTAGACACATCACCGTAGTTTACACAACCCGAGGTATAAGCGTAGACATTTACATCCTCATCATCTACAGTAATCGTGTTACCCGAAGCATATCCAGTGATACCGCCGACATAGAATCCGTGAATTACAGCACGGTTGCTACGAATAGTCATATCAGCAATACCATTTTGACAGCCTATAATGTATCCCGCGAAGTTACGCCCAGTAATACCACCGACAAAGGAGTTATAGTTCTGGTCATTCTCGGGTTTTATAGAAAGGTCGAGTAGGTTTGTTGAGTTTTCAATTCTACCGATACCCTCCATATCAGCGTATGCCTCATTTTGTTGAGCAGAACTGTATCTACCCACCATACCAGCAATACCACCGATGTAGATATTATTCTGTCTAATCTCGCCCTGGATAACAGGTACATATTCGCCCTCATCCTCGCGGTCCTCACTAGCAGTACCATCAGAAGTACAGCCGATTATCCAACCGTAATTGTATTGCGTAAACAAACCACTGTAACTGCTAACATTCAAGGTCGACACATTAATCGAGTCTGCAACTATTGTCAAGTCCTTAATAATACCTCTACGGTTCTCGAAGTTATTCTCTGGGGTGTCCTCTGGCAAGGTGTCACCTATTACAAATGACCACCAACCATAGTATCCAGCGTTGTTTACCTGAACATTCTTTATCGAGTGTCCCGCGCCATCAAAACCACCAGTAAACACTAATTCACGGTATTTAGCATCTACATTCGTACCAGTGATTCCATCTGGAACTGGATAGTTTGAGGTCATAGTCGCATCGCCTTGGCTCTTTACACTCAAATCAGTCAGTGTCACATCTTGGTCAAGCACAAAGTACATTTCTGGTAGCCAGTAAACGAGTTCGAGCAAGTACTCGGCAGTGTATTGACTACTAATGCTTGTGTTATCTCTAATTACAAACGGGTCCTCAGGAGCGCCACTACCACCAGCAAAGTACTGGAAGTTAACTTGTGACACAGACAAGGTAGAACTACCAAATGCAATACCATTACTATTTAATACTTTTAGGCTAATATTGTCGTAGTAAGCAAGTTCCCAAAGCGGGATGTTAGCCACTTCCTCGACACCTATTAATCTATGATACTTAGTAGTAGGGTCGCCATTTACCGTGTATGAGAACAAGATTGTGTCCCCAGGTACGGTAATTACCGCACTCTGTCCCTGCTCTACGAGAGGCTCATAACCTGTTAGGCTACTATTGCTAATATCCCAGTTGAGGCGGAGTCCTGGACCATTGATTTGGTCTAACTCAAACGAATTCGGAGCATCGAGTTTGTATGCGCCACATGCGTAAGTGTTACTATTCAAGTAGATTGTCTCGCCAGTAGATGAGGTGTCTGTCGTAGTATCTACAGTACCAGCGACATAACCATACATATTGTATCTCATAATGCCCTCGTAGCCGAATAACGGGTTGTTATCCTCGATTAGCGCATTATCTCTATCCTCATCTGAAATCGTGATTGCCGGCACATCGAACGAAGTAACTGTTTTCTCAAAGTCCCAACCAGCAGCATATCCACCTACCGAGGTACCCAAGTAAGTGATGTCAAGATACAAGTGCATATTGATATCAAAATCAGTAAATGTGCCTTCCGCGTAGTTGTCGCCATAATTCCATTCAAGTTGACCATAGTTATTGATGTATAAATACCTAGGGTCACCCGATGCCATTTCTGTCAATGCTATGTCAGGGAGTTTTGTAATGTTTACCATTTCGGTCGACCACATACAATTTACATATCCCTCATACGCGCCATTAGTAGTCGCATCCTCGCCCGCATACCTTACGCGAATTGAGTTGAAGTTACGCCCTTTCGCCTCTGGCAAATCATCAAAGGAATAGGTATTTGTAGACAAGCGTTTTAAATTCGGCTGCTCATCGCTACCGCTATAGATATATTCGATATCATAGCCCGCTCTAGAGCCGTTGCTCACCGCGGACCAATTCAGTTGACCCGTAGTGACATTCAAGTCGCTAATCTGTCCACCATAGATAATTGTGAACGCACCTATTGAGTCACTGCTGAGGTAAATTGCGTTTGAGTCATTTGTTCCAGTCCAAGTGTTACCAATGGAGTAGATTGATGCATCATATCTCCCCGAGGTCTGCAGGAATACATCGCTAGCGATAAAGTGTGCTGTAGGGTTGCTCAACGGATATGTGTATGTATCGAAATCAGCAATGTCGAGTTTGTACGCCGTAGCGCCGCTAGTGTCCACCCACTCATCCATACCGTTTCTAATACCCCAGTCGAATTCACCATCTACAATTCTACTAAACGCATCCGCCCTGCCGTTTACACTAGCATCGTTTGGAGCGTATAGTTTGGTCACCTCTTTTGGTGTCGAGAAGTCACTGGTGACATACCCTAATAGGTATTCTTTGTTATCATCTACAATAGCCGCTGCAGTATTAGTAGCACCACCTATTAGCCTAAATTGCAAGTTGTATGTGCCGTAACTTATACCTGTAACGGGGCTAAAGTATTGTTTGGTCGCCACATCGGCATCCTTTGTAAAGGCGTTGTACACAGCACCAGAGCCATCGGTCGCCGCAAGTGTTGCCTCATACTTAGCGACTCCTGTGACAGCGTTCCAATAAATCACACCATCCTTTACATACCAGCCATTATATGAGGTTTCGTTTTCAATACCTAAGTTTACGCTATTTGCCTCTAGTGGCGCGAGTCTCTCGAGAATATATAGTCCATTCTCCCACTCCGAGGTGATTAAGTAACTCGAATTACCCAACGCACGGATGCGTAACAAGTACTTCTGCCCTACGGTAAAGCCCGTACTCATTGCATAAGTGTTAACATTAGGGTTTAGGTTGACTTTTATAGAATCAGTTCCCGCGATTGAATAAACCGTGTTTGCAGTGGCGCCGCTACTATCTGTAATCGTACCCTCCTCTGCAATGACCGTTTGTACAGTAATTCTAATTGCTCCAGCAGGGAAGTTTGTAATGTCCACCTCCTCACCCTCGGCATTGTACGCCTTGCCAAATAGATTTAGGGTAGTCACATTATACGGCAGATAGAAGGTGTCTATTGTCTCCATACCATTTACTACATATGAAATTTCAATCTTAAACTTCATGTAATCTGCAGCACCAGTCGCTGTCCACGATAAAATCGGGTCATCACCCGAATCGCCACCACGGGTCATCACGAGCCCAGTCGGGCGAACTAAGCGCTCAATATACAATTTGTCCGAGAACGCACTACTGATATACTGTGTACCGCGCTGGCGGTTCGGGTCGGTTGGTGCTGATGGGTCATCGAGCGTGTAACCCAATCTCCTAATCACGATATAGTAGTCCCCGCTACCATAGTCAGACAGAGTGTATTCATTTTGCTGAACAATGGCAGTCGTTCTCAAAATTTCACCAGTTAATGGGCTATTTTCGTATACTTGAATGATAAAACTTTGTTGCGAATTGTCGTTATCGGTCCAAGTGATTTTTCTACCATCAATCGTGACATGTACAGGGTCTACCTCTGGTGCTGGAAGTTTGCGCACTACATAGACACCAGTCTCGGGGTTAGCATCCGAGGGGCGTGTATATGGCGCGCTCATTTCGCTATCGTACACTCTCTCCCAAATACTAACCGCCTGAATGCTCACAAATAATTGATTGTTGCAGAAGCGTTCTGGCAGGTCATCCAAGGTCGTAGTAAAGCCCGTGTCCACGCGGAACTCTAGCACTTCCTGACCATCGGCAGTGTTACGAGCGACACGAATGATGTAATCGCGCACCTGGCGAGAAGTACCGCCTAGGTTGTCGTACACATAGTTCCACCTAATCTCACCATCTTTTATGTCGAGCGTAGGTGTTTGAAGTTTGTAAATCTCCACGCTACTACTACCATAACTTGTCAAATATCCATAGTTTGCGCTCGAGGTTGTGTTGTGGTTTGTACCCATTGCGTACACTACAAACTCATACGCGCCGTACGCGATGTTTGGAATTGCGCCGCCAGACAAAATCACCGAGTCACTAGCACCGCTGCCAGCATTCTCATCCAGTCCCCAATGTAATGCAAATATAAACGAAGGATTTGCGGGGTCATTTGGCTGTAACTCACCAGTCCACACACATTCACCGCGGGTACGGATGTCGTTTGATTCGTTAATACGATATAATTCCACGCGGTAGTTGTTTAGACTCGTATTACTTGGCGACCAGTACAGTGCGCCATCTATAATAGTCACTCCCGTAGGCACGGACAACTGACGCACAGAGAATGGTTCGCTGAAGTTTGAGTTGATTATATAAATTGTATCGTTACCAACAGTTGTCACACCAAAATCACCAGACTCACTCGCCACAATTGTTGCCTGCAATTGTACTGTGTAGTTTAGTGACCCAGCGGTTAGTCCACTGATAATTGCAGAGGTCGAATTGATAGTCAGTATCGGGTCAGAATTCTGCCCGTACTCTTGAGAGCCGACACGCAATACATATCTAATACCAGTATGCCCCGCTGCAACATTCATATCGCCAAAAGCATCCCATGTAATCACACCATTTTCGACACGCACATTGCTAGGTGTCTCTAACTGATATGTACTAATACCCTCGGTCCAGTCACCATTTATATAATTTCTATTATCATATATATTAATAGCGCGCACCTTGAATACGAAGTACCTATCAGACACTTGGAGGTTTTGCAAGTGGTCCTCAACAGACACACCCGAGGGCGCCTGGAATACGGCTAACTCCTCACCCGTTAGCGACTCAATCTTTACCTCGTACATTTCGGTGTTAATGCTTTCCCCTAGGGCATCCTTGTTGTCCCAAGCAAGTTGACCATCGACTACGCGCAAATTGTCAGGCACTCCAAAACGGCTAATATCAATAACATCCGTTTCATTACTATTGATATACATAGGATAATCATCATTTACCGCACGGATAGAAACGAGATAGTTTGCCGAAGTTTGCGGCATATCCGATGTAGTTGGAGTGTACTCATATGTGTCCTTTCCTGCGATTGCATCGACCGAAGGGTACACTGCAGCACCTGTACCGAAGTTTATCTCGTATTTTGTAGCCCCCTCTACAGCATCCCATACCAAAACACCATTTGATACGCGGAAATTAGTTGGGGTCGCTAATTTCATAAAACTCTCAGTATGAACAGTAGGAGTTGATGCAACATAACGCCCCGTATCACCTGGCTGAGCCACAATTTTTAGATAATTTCTACCCGCATTCCACAGAGTCTCTGCTTGCGCATATTGCTGGTTAAACGCAATTGAGCATTCAGTCCTGTTGGTATTTGTCACCAATTTATCATCTGCGGTGATATATGATGAATTGTTTGGACTAATGTATACTTGATATGTAACGGCATTGTCTACCTGTCCCCAAGTAATATCATACTGCTGCTTTTCATCATTGCGCGAGATTATAATGTTCCCAACTGGGCGAAGTTGTTGCATTGCAGGCAGGTCACTAATATCACTGTCTAGGTACCTAACCCCCGAAATGTAGGAATCAGCACCAATTGCGAATACATACACATCAAACCCTGTATAGGTGTTGTCTGCAGGCTTGTCCGTAAGGTTTGAGAAGTCATAAACGGTCGAGGAGCCACTACCTACGCTAACATTTACAAAATGCTCCTCTTGTGTACCATCATTCATATTATATCTAATTAGTATACGGTACTGCGAGGCATTTAATACCGTAGACCAACTCAACTGCTGGGTATTCCCTACATATGCAAGGCTTAAGTTTTCGGGAGTAGACAGTCTCGCGAACTTTATCGCATCGGTAAAACTCGAGGTGTAGTATCTAGCATCCTCGTTAACCGCCGCAACACGCACATTGTATACAGTACGACTAAGCCCCTCTGGTATGTCAATGTACGCGTACTCACCCTCAATACGAATATTCTCAGGGCTAGCAGCAGTCTCTAATAACTCCTTATCCTCCGCACTAAAGACACCATTCGATGCACCGAACTCAATGTCGTAGTTTTCAGCACTTGGTGCAAAGTTCGAGAGTTTAAAGCGGATACTGTATGCGCGATTTGGCTCATTAGCCTCTTGCTCCGTAACAATGCTCAAATCCTTTGGTGCAGCGAGTTGAGCAAAGGTGAGAGTCTCCGTAGGCTCCGAATCATCGTACATAGCATCATTTCCTACCGCCTGTAGCGACACACTGTATAGTGCCCCCTCGACAATTTCCTCAAAAGTCGTGTTTGGCACCACACGAGTCGACTCTACCCCATCGATATTAAGGTTTAGCCTGTATTGAGGCACGAATTTACTACCCTCTACCACAACGGGCTGCCAGCTGAGTTTGCGCGTAGCGGGGTCATAACTAAAGCCCGCAGGGGTCGCCAACTGCTGTTTGTTTGTTAGCACATTTACGGTAATAGTAACTAGCGCATCTGGATTATCAACAGAGCGCACCGTAACCGAAGTAGACCCCGCGCCAACAGCAGATATAACGCCCTCCTCATCTACAGTCGCAACACTCTCATCGCTAGACTCAAAGGTCACACGCTGGTCAGTAGCGCTGGCTGGCACTACAGTATAGTTTAGAGTATAGGTGCTACCAGAGTTAATAGCCATTGCGACTACCGTATCCTCCTCAGCCACCTCTAACCAACCTACACCGACATAGTTGTTGGTCTCAGTTTCTCCACACGCAACAAAGCACATGGGTGCCACCACGACTAAAATTGCGGCAAGTAGAAAGTTTTTCAATTTCATAATGTACCTCGCTATTTTCTTTTATTTTGCTTAATTTTTCTAAATTAAAACAAAAAATTTGTTATTTCGCACAATTTTAAACAATAATTTTAAATTTGCGCGCTTAGTTTAGAAAATCAAACAAAATTGCTCTTAAGTTGATTGATTAAAATCGCCCATATCAACCTAATCGAAATTTTATCAACAAGTGAATCTAGATAAAGTTTCGCAGCAAGTCAAAACAAAAAATTGCCCGAGTTTTTTTGAAGCCTGCGAACTGGTGCAACCGAGCCGATTCGAACGGCTGACCTTTGCCTTAGGAGGGCACTGCTCTATCCAGCTGAGCTACGATTGCATATGAAAATAAAGTGAAAGTTACACTTTATAATCTTTTAATATTATACATTTTGAGCAAGCAATATGTCAAATAAAAACTCGGGTTTTTCTCAAATTTATGCTATTTTTCGAGGTATTTATTTTATTTTTTTAAAAGCCGAAAAACTTAGTATTTTAGCCAAATCTCGGCACATTGTTTCATTGTGGAAAAGTTTTATTTTCTCACTTATTTTTACTAAATATTTGATAGTTTTATACACATTTAACTAAAACTGTGGATAATTGATTTATTTTTTAAAAAAATTGTACAAGTTTTTTACTTTTTAAAACTTTTCCACAGGTTGAAATATTTAAAACTATACCACTACCAAAGAAAAACCGCCCTAGGATGGGGCGATTTTTGCTTAAAAAATTTAGGCAATCAAACAAGCAAGAATAAGTATCACAAGATTTGGAGTGAATGCTACTTTCTTGTCTTTAATAACTTGCACGATGTAAAGTGCTAGCGATGCAATTAGACACGCAACCGCAAGCCACAAAAATACCGTACAAACAATCCCCAATCCAATCGACAAAAATAGTTGCGCAATCAATCCAAGAGCGATTGCCGCAATACTGAGAATAATATTGATAGTCTCGAGGCTCATTTCCTTAAAGACTTTTTTTATATCTTTCTCTTTCGGCTCCTCTATCTCGACTCTTTCCTCGCGACTTTTTTCACGAATCGCATCTTTGTCGACTCCAAGATTTTCATCATAATCGCGAGTAGCAGATTCAACATTATCGTTTAATTCTACTTCGTTCGCTTCAACCTCAACAGGTTGCTCCTTTAAATTTTCATTTTCCATATTTTATCTCCTTAGAGTTTTAATAAAAATATTATAACATATTTTTTTGAATAAATCAAGTACCTTTTATCTCAAATTTATACGCTCAAAACCCCAACACCCACACCTAAAAACATAACTTAACAAAACACGCTTCACTTTTATATAAAAATGCTCAAACTTTGTGAAAAATTATGATTTTTTAGTGTTTTTTATTTAAAAAAGCGCAATTTAGTGCGTTTTTGTCGAGTTTTTGAGCGAATTGCATAGTACTTAAAAACGATTGCATAGTATCTAAATAGTGGTATGCATAGTACTTAAAAATCAATTTTCTGGTTGGTCTCGTGCAGAGTTATCATCCTCGAGCGCCGCCCAAGTATCTCGCCCTACAATTCCATCTACCACCAGCCCGTTTTCTCGTTGAAAGTCTTTAACGGCGGCCTCTGTATTGCTTCCAAAAATTCCATCAATCGCACCCACAGGATAAAGTTTACTATATAATTTCTTTTGCAGATACAGCACTTCGGCGCCGTAACTTCCTTTTCGCAGAGTTGTGGCTTGCGGGGTGAGATTGTTTAATTTGTACCAAGTCCGCCTGCCCACAATTCCATCTACTTCGAGTCCATTCGCCTGTTGAAATGCGCGTACCGCTTCGGCAGTGTTGTTGCCAAATATTCCATCCACATTCCCCACCGAATACCCGCCTATTTTTAATAAAAATTGCAGATATTTCACAAAATTCCCACGACTCCCCTGTCTCAATGTCGGGAAAACTTGGTCCTCAATATCGATATACTGGACATTAAAGTATTGACACACGCCGCGGCAAGCAGCGCGCCCGACCGCATTCGTAAAATCAGGGTCCAGCATCAGCCTTGCTTCGCGGAAGTTAGTCATAAACCCGCACTCCATAAGGCACGCGATCGTGTTGACATTACTAAGCATCCCAACATCGAGCGGCTTTACCCCACGACCATTGAGGTCAACCGCTAGCAAAATGCTTCCGTAGACCGTATCCGCAAAATTACGGCTTTGCGTTGCGTAGGGATTCAATGGCGAATAAAATCCCTCGACCCCGTTTGCACTGTTAAATGTTGTACCATCACCATAGGCATTGTACGCAAAAGTTACCAAAGCACTCGGGCGCGCACGATTTACTATAGTCACACGCTGCGAAACAGACAAGTCCTGTCTATTCGGCTTTACATCGAGTATATTAAATCCAATTCGTAAACAATCTGCCAAAAACGCATTTTTTGCCGCATAGTTAAACTCGTTTTCATAAATTTGGCGGTTGATGTACGGCATCACGGGTGTACGCTTTCCTAAAGTCGGCGGATTCACCCCGTGCTCATCATTTCCCGCAATCAAATAGTTGCTTGCACTATTATATGGCATAGACCACTCTCCCACAATTTTTAAAGTACTCTATGCTTTTATAATAAAAATTGTGCCACTCAGTTATTCAATTTTACTATTTTATAAAATGACACAACACCCAATAAATTGATATACTCTAATTATAATTTGAAATAGTATTTATATCAGCACTTTAAATTTAAAAAATACATAACTTAAAAAACTACAATCCAAACTTTTCTATCGATACGAAATGACTCCCACCCTATTGCATAGTACCCATTTTGCGAATAAATCTCGCGTTTTAATAGTCCTTTTGTAAAAAGTGCATAGTACTATGCAAAATAAAAAACACCGGCAAAAATCATTGCATAGTACTTAAAAAACCGCGTAAAAATTACGCTTTTTCGTGTTTTTATTGAATTTTGTTAGTTTTACTATTCTATCTGTATTTATTTTATTTGATTAAAAATTATTTATTTTTTAAGTAAGAACTCCAAATTTATAAAAATTTTTCTCAAAAACTCTTATTTATATAAAAATTAATGAAAATTAAACAAAAAATAGGAAAAATCTTGCTTACTCTATAAAAATTTGATAATATTAAGTTATGAAAAATGTCTCAAATTCAATACGGCTATACCCTTGGTTTGCCTCGATAAGTGGCGATTTGCTTTTCTTTATGGCGATAGACACATTGTTTTTAACCACCGTTAAGGGTCTTGGCGCTGCCGAAATAACACTCATGACAGCCATTGGCACGGGTATTTGCGTAATTTTACAATACCCGCTACTATGCATTATACACAAAATTGGCAACACCGCAGCGGTGCGAATAGGTGTAATTTTGTTAATAATTAGCGCCCTTTGCTACACCTGTTTTGTAGAAAAAATTTTCGTATTTCTAGGTTGCATTTTCTATTATTTGGCATTATTTTTTATCGAAATGAAATCTAGCATTCTGCGGAACAATCTACACGCCCTTAATCGCGAAAACGAATATATGCAAATCGAAGCCCGCGCGAAGCTTTTGTTTAGTATTTACACGCTCGCAATCGTAATAATTGCCGCCCCACTATTCAATCTCAACCACTACCTGCCTAATATTTTATGCATAACAGTTACCGTTTTGGCGTGCATACTATCCTTTTGCATACACGAGCCTGACACTACCCGCCATTTTAAAAAACAATCTCGCAAAACAGAATTATTTTTACCAACAACTCTTGCAATTGTTGCCTCGATGCTGTTTATACCGCTAATTTTAATCACTTTTTCACTTACAAAACTGCTCGCACAAGAAAATTTAGGCACAATGTTTGAAATTGAAGCAGTTGCTTACTTTATCACTGGTTTGGTACTAGCATCACGCATCGCGCGAATTATATCAAATGCATTTTTTGCGCATTTTGGCAACAAAATTACATCAAAAAGCCTATTTTTGCTATCTTTTGCGTTAATTTTTGCAATTTTATTAGCTTTTTGGGGAGGAATCGCAAACGGGATTGCGGGATACATACTAATGCTAATAGCAATTATGTTGCTGTACGGGGTTATGGACCCATATCAAATTATGATAAAAAAGATTATATTTGAGCATACCGACAATCGAAATGCGCAAACCGCCCTAACTCTAAATTTTACCGCTTTAAACCTAGGGCAAATGTGCTTGAATTTTGTAGCGACTGCGATGTTGTTTAACCTACCAATCGTTTATGTACTAGCAGCATTGTTAGCATTTGCGGTTATAGAAAGCATTGTAATTTTCGCACTTGTTCGCTCGTTACGAGAAAATATTTATAGATTTAAAAATCTTATTTAGACACAAATTTTACATAAAACAACTAGCAGACATGATAGAATGGTTTTCCGTTTCGTAAAGTGGTGCGTAATAATCCCCCTCCTCTAAACGCTCTGTTTTAAAAAACCATTTTATAATTCGCCATAACCTCTCTAAACCTATGAAAAAACGCTGAAAAACACAAAAAATCGCTATTTTTTAGCGATTTTATGATTTTTTTATGTTTTTTTATTTATTTTATAAAAACTGCTCTGCCCAGTTTTTGAGTGACTCGCTATCATAGTGGTTTAAAATTTTACCCGAAATAAATGTAGCATTTGGAGCACTCGCGTGCAAATCTGTAGCGGTATCACCCAGCCCACTACCGCCAGAGGTCGCAAACAGAACAATTTTTTTGCCCGCAAAGTCGTTTTCCTCCAAGAAGGTATTGATTATACGAGGGGCCGTATACCACCAAATCGGGAAACCTAAAAAGACTACATCATACTGCCCCGGATTTTGCACTTTATTTTTAATCGCGGGTCTAGAAGCCACATCTCTAGATTCAATTGTCGAACGCGAATTATTATCGTTCCAATTCAAGTCCGCGCTTGTATAAGGGACCGCTGGCTCGATTTCAAATAAATCAGCATTGATTGCAGCACTCAAATCATACGCGGCCTTTTTTGTAACCCCCGAGGCACTAAAAAACGCAACTAAACTTTTCATAATATCACTCCTTTTCTAATAAAACTTATTATACAACAACCTGCGTTAATTATCAAATCTTTTATCGTTTTAGAAGTAAAATCTTATTTTTTTGTTTAAAAAATGCAGTTTTTTATAGCTTTTTTATCAAATTTAAGGTATTTTAAAGTTTTTTTCATATTTTTACTATACCACAATTATTTTTTTGTTTTGCTGAAACTATACCCGAATTCATATAAATTTGTTAAAAATTTTTCTTTTAATTAAACTTTTTCTTTGCTTTTTTACGCTTTAACTGTTTTAAAAAATCTATGTTTTATCAAATTTTATTTAAAAAACACTTGATAAAAATAATAATTTATGCTAAAATAAATTTATAAACTAATCGTTTATAGAAGGTTGGCTCTTGTCAAGCAGCCACCCTTTACCAACACTATGGAAGGTTGGCTTTGTTAGTACCTCGCCTATCGGCTCGGTGCCGCTAGCCAACTTCTCCACTCCGTTCTTGGAAGGTT
>CASEHF010000018.1 GCA_949287685.1 uncultured Christensenella sp.
CTAAATTAAAATTATAATTGCATAAAACGCACCCCGATTGGTTTGGGGTGCGTTTTAATTATTAGCCTAAACTTTTATAATTTTAAAATCTAATGACATTGTATTACTTTACTTTGGTAGAAAAATTTTTCAATTATTCATTAAAATAAGTACCAAAGAAATTTGTGAGTTCCTGAGATACAGCACAGAGGTCATCGGTTAATTCGTTGCTAACGACCACTACCCCACCTAGCAAGTCACCGCCTGATAGTATTGGTCTAATGATTGCCTCGCCATTGATTTTTTCTCCCTCTGAAAGGGTGAAGTCTGTGAGGTTTTGCAAGGTCTGCTCACTACGCTTCTGCAAGGCATCGAGCATTTCATTACTCAATTTATTCTTTAAAGTGATTCTCTCGCCGTTTTTGCACACAACCTTTTCTGTATCCAATACATAAATATCACAATCGCGCCCAAGTCTAACGACACGCACGAGCGAACTAGCAAGCTCAGCAATCTCATCCATCAAGTGAAATTTACGAATAACAACTTGCTGATTCGAGCAAGCGCAAAATTCCATTAAGTCTCCGTAGTTTATATGTAATGCTTTGCGTACTTCACGAGGTATCACCACGCGCCCTAGTACATCAACATGTCGTAACATCCCTTTTTTCTCATCTGCCATTAACAGTTCTCCTTATTTTTTAAATTTGTAAATAGTATATAACTTGGTGTTAAAAGTATACATATTTTGCCTTTATTTTTTATATTTTGCAAAATTTAGCCATTTTCCACCTTTTTTCGAGTAAAAAAAATATAGTTTTTCTATATACTAAAATTTACTACTTTCCTATTTTACGACATACTTCGACAAAATACAATATCAAAACCGCTTTTTCCACTATTTTACAATTGCCCCATTTTTAGCGAAAAAAAAGAAAAAACCGCCTAGATAAAACGGTTTTTGAACTGCATTATAAGCACTAGACAAGTTTAGGTTTGAACTGGTGTAGTGCACGGGTGGTGCATATCCGCAGTGCGTGGGCGGTGCGAAGCCGCACACGCAATATATACTATTAAGTAAGGCTATTTCACTTGAATACTTGTTTACGGTTGATTTAGGTTGTTTTAAGAGGAATAGATCCTTCGGCGCGGAGAGCGCGCGGCTCAATAAAAGTAATTAAGAGGAATAAGATCCTTCGTCTGAAGACGCTGCGGGTCGAGGCTCAGGATGCCTTCCCGCTTGCGGGAAGTCTGGCGCGTGAATGACTACTACAATGAAAAAAGTATACTCTCGCGCCAGCCCAGCATCATCCTCTTAAAAGGAATAGATCCTTCGTCGGAGGCTCCGCAAGCAGGTCTCAGGATGACAATAATTTAATGTTAGTACTTCGCACACCCCAGCCACACTCATCCACTTTTATCGGCAGCTCGCCTAGACACCTCGCTTTTCCCACCTATGCAGTATATTAAGAGTACTTGTTTACTACCTAATACCTTTTTCTATCGGGAGTGCGCCTACGCACTTTAAGAAATTAGATTTATGAGTCGTGGGAGCACCTTTTTATTAGCCTGCTCCACATCGTAATTAAAGCGCACAAAGTTTTCTGCCTGCGAAATTGGTTTTTTGGCGATGGTCAGCAAATCGAGTTTTATCTCATCAATTAGCAACAAGCAATAATTTTGCGCCACGAAATCCGAAATCTCATCATCATTGAGTTTATTTTTTTCTATTATACTCTCAAGTTTATTACTATCAAGCACATAGTTAAATACTGGCTCAAAGAACAAGCGTAAACGCTCAATTGAGAGTTTACTTCCATTACTAACGGCTAGTATCCCCCACTCGTGGGAACGGACAAGGTTATTATTCATTAGCCCATCGATACCGCGCTTATACAAGTAGCAAAGAAAGTCCTGTGCGGGGACATTGCCGCCCGCAGCCATTACAATGATATCCATAATTTTTTGGGCGTATTCTTGCGCAAAGACATTTGCTGGCAACTCATCTTCCTTTTGGTTTAATTCGGTAAACTCCTCTTTTATAACATTAAAAAACACGGTTTGATTGTCATAATTGACTGTTGAGATGTCGGGTAGATTAAAGTCGCTAGCCTTGAAATCGACTAAATTTTTTGTATTCATAATTACTCCTATATACCAAAATTTTTCTTTAAGGACCTAATAGAGCGCTTGAACCTAAACATAAACATTAAGATTATTTCGCTGACACTCACTAAAAAAGTGACTAGCGTGGGCCAAACGGCTGGGCAATCGAAGCACAACAGCAGAATCAGCGCAACTGTCATAAGGAATGCTATTATAATCATTGGCTTGAACATTTCAAAATCTACATATCCGTGAGCCAGAGTCATAATACCTGAGAGTACACTAAATCCTAGCAGCATAAAAGGTATTGCGTACATCACGCCCCAACCCCAAGTATTTGTATACAATTCGAGAAATATTATAAAGGCGGACAGATAAAACGAATATTGTGTCAAAATTTGGGCGATGTTAAACTGTTTTTTTATAGGTCTAAGTACCAGCACCCAGTTTAAAAACAGACCAATCAGCACATAAAGTGACCAAGTAATCGTTTTTGTACAAAAGAGGTCGACAGCAAAACAAAGTACGAGTGCTAATAAAGAGAGTTTTTCGAGTATTTTTATAATGGGTTCGCGTTTATCTAGTGGCACGGTATAATTCGGGAAATATTTATTCTTGCCTACAGTATCTATGTTAACACTTTTGCCACAAAGCGGGCAATTTGTCTTGTTTTCCTCAATGTCCACACCACAAAAATCACAATGATGAGTCAACTTTCCCTCCTAGATATTTGAAATGATTTTGACTTTTATCCCGAGCCCTGAAAGAGTTTTAAAGAAATCTCTAATAATCCTTAATTCAACCAAGCGCGTACTGAAAGTCAAACTACAATTATCCGCATATGTCACTGCAGTGAGGTTGATGTCGTTTAATTTGGTAGCCCCCAAAATGAAATGGTAGTTTAAAATTTTATCATTGAGTTCGGGTGGCAGCCTCGTAATACCGAGATTGCTCAAAGTACTCGTAAAAAGCCTCTCCCCTACGCGGTTGTACACAAACTTCAATATAGGATCCTTGAGTGCCAGCGGTAAAATTCGGACAAAGAAGTTTCTTTCACTACGAATATTAGTGTTAAACATTTGTTGAAAGTACTCAAGCCTGATATTTTTCGACTGTTCCTTTACTATTTCCACCAACTCAGGAAAACTTGCGTTTTCTCTCTCCACGGGTACTTCATAATTCAAGTACTGCGAAAAATTTCGCATAGTTTTGGTAGGATAAAAGCGGCGTAGGCTCACAGGAACGCTCAATTTAACGGGGCGCTTGTTTTTTTGATTGCTATGGTGTTTTTCGGCAATCATAGCACTTAGGTACACAGCGCTCAAAAACTCGTTTACCGTAGCGCCATAGGACTTTGCGCACTCCTTCAACTCGTGAATGTCGACCGAGCCTATAATCACCTTTAGAATGCTGGAATTCTCGACTGGACCCTTTATGGCAAAAGCCACGGCTTCTTTGCGTGGCTTGCACCTGCCCTTGTCCGCAAACCTACGAAAAGCATCCTCGCTCTCCTCTATTAATGGCAAATCGCGTACATTTAAGTCGAAATCGCTTAAATTTTGATACTTTACCCCAGTTAATTCAAAGTATCTAACCAACAAGGTATTAAAGAACCGCATTGCTCCGCCGCCATCGGTTAGCGAGTGGAAGGTTTCAAACGAAATTTTGTTATCAAGATACAGCACTCTAAAAATTTGACTTTTTGGGCTAAAGGCAAATGGTCTGCATGGGTAACTTGTCTCCAACTCCACCTTTGGGGCGGTGCTGAGTGGCTGAAAATAGTGCCAAAACAAGCCATCACACAGTGATACATTAAAGAATGGGTAGCGCTTTAGCGTATCACCTAGTGCCTGTTCTAGTAGTTTTGGGTCGACAACATCGGTTATCACTGCAGAAATACGGAAAACTGAATTCCATTCTGTCGAGCCTATGGCGGGATAAATTAGGGCTGCATTGTCAAGGTTAAACCAGTTTTCGCGTAAAGCACGAGCCTCTACCCTGCGAGTTTGCTCTAGCACTCGTGCCTGCTCCTTTGCAGCGCGCCTCTCAAGTGTAGTCGAATGTTTTGCTAACGAGTCTTGATTTGATTTTTTAGCCTGTTTACTCAAAATGATGCTCCTATGATTGGGTAATTGTGACAATTTCACCATTTTCGACCATAATATTTATGTCAATCGTGCTGGTCACTGGAATTAAGTGCTGGAAGTACGCATTTAACTCCTCGAATTGACCTAGTGCGTTTTCAGGGTCTGCCCAAATTTCATCAGTCAACCCTGCGTACAACACAAAGTTTACAGAACGAGTCATTGATAAATTGTAGACATTGTTTGCTTCTGCTGGGCGAATCTGATACGAGTCTGTATTCAAACCGATTGACAAGAAGTAGCCGTTAATCGTTTCATCTGAGCCGATTTCTGTGATTGAATCCACCATTTCAAAGTCGAAGTAAATTCGCGAGTTATTATTGCTATCAAACATATTCGCGTAATTTGCGGCGTAAGTATTCTTTGCATCTGTGATGACCTTTGTAAAGCCATCGTTTGTGACAGTATCCGTAAACGCATCATAAACATCATCGATGTCCGAAATACTGCTGGTCCTCGAATCGTATACTAAAGCACTGAGGAAGTTTGCCTGGTGGAAGTATAGAGTGCTATCCTCAGATGTAATTACATAATTCCCTGACTCTATATCTACATTACCCCCCGCCTGCAAAAGCGCGCTATAGTCAAAGAATTGCACGCTCGGGAAATTGTAGTCAATTCTAATAAATTCGGGCTCTGCGTTGCTTTCTGGGTCATCTACAGTATACACCATAAACAGCCAACAATTGCTCGGCAATTCCTTTTTAATCTGGATTGTAGGCGTACTCGAGGTGCTAGGGTCCTTGTCAAAGTCGATATTTTCGATGCTTGCGTACTCATCGGCAGTAGCGGAATTTAATACGCTATTGATTATCTCCCATTTCTTGTTGTATATTTCGATATTGCTAGAAATACTCAAATCTAACTCTAGGTTTATTACATCGCGTATATCTAGCCCCTTATAAATTGGGTCTGTCGCACTTAAATCGTATGTCTCAGTCGTGTAATCGAGCGCATAGAACCTAATCACAGGGTTATCAATACCGACACTCGGCTGAAAACCTGCAGTCATCCATTCATCGCTAGCGAGGTACTCTATTTCTGGCAAAGTGATAATACTACCATCTGCCTGCCTCCAATACAGCCAAGTATAATTTTTGTTGTTGTATGTTTGTTGAGTTTCCGAAATATTCAAGAAAAGTTGCCAATTTTTAATATTCGAAAATTCTTGATTTACGGAGTCGCTAATTTGTGTACCTTGGGTAACAATATTTTGCTTTTCAACATGAATATTATATGCATTGATAAATATTTGACTGGTCGTAAGGGACCTTAGGTTCGTACCATTGTCATCAGTTAAGAAAATATTCATCATACTACGGGTTTCGCTTGCTGCAAGCGTATATACACTAAACTCGATATAGCGCTGATACCCTGTCTCAATAACAGACTCGCGGAAGTACACATTGCTCAATTCACGATTTGGTACTTGCAATCCATCGGTGCCTTGGTTTGTCTGGAAACTAATGTTACCGAACTCGTGTCTCCACTCGAGGTACTCGCTCCTATTTAGAGGTAGCGCTAGAGGTGAATTTGGTTTTGCATACAAGGTCTTTTGATTAATTGACCCCGTACCTATACGCAGAGGTGACTCCGAATTATTATTGGTCGTGTCTAACATATTTCTAAACTCAGGGTCGGTATAGATATCAAATTTCGTTAATATCTCCTCGACAGTAATCAAAATAGAGTCGTATTCGTAATCATTGTATGCAATATAATACCCCTCTTCTGTTACGCGTTCGCTAGAGTTTTTATTAATAGTGCGGACACCTAGTGCGGTACCCTCTTTAATCACATTATAGTTACAGTCAACTGGTTCGCCCGCTGAATTTGTGCGCACTACATAGGGAGTAACCAAGATGTTACCCGCCCCCGCGGCAACGATATAATCAAGGCCATCAGTCTCTAAAATCTGACCATATTCATTTACCTCAATAATATAACTGCCTGTCTCATTATATTTTACAGCATCCTCGTTTTGCACAAAGTAAACTATTTTGGTAAATGTCGGAGTAGTAGCGTTTGTGTAAGTTGGGGCAAGTCTATAGTTTGTATTTAGCCCGAGGTTTGTTTCCTGCGTAGGCTGGCGCTCATCGCCTTCCTTTACTATCTGTAGGACTATTTGATTAGTCTCCACGCCCTCTTCATTGACAAAAATCAATTCCTCAGGGGTCGTATAATTGATTTGCACTAAGCGCTCAATATTTTTAGCAGGGCGCCCAGTTAGCCCGATTCGCAGACTAACCTGCTCATTTGGCTCTAACGCACGATTTGCTCGCACTGTCCAAATGTTTATACCGTTTTCCAAAACAGGCGTAATAGTAAGCGCTGGGGTAAAGCCCTCAAGGCTCGAAACATAAGTCATCTGCAACTGCTGCATCAGGCTAGAGAGCGGGTCTGTCGAACTATCGGTGTTATACTTCTCGGGCTTTAAGAATATATCGAGGTTAATTATGCTACTATCCCCTGTGGCACTAGAGGAAAAGCGTAGAGGCTCGGCATCGGAATCAAGATTTAAATCAAATTCAATCATATCTGCAGCATCCGAGTAATCGGCATTTTGGATGACTATCTCATCTAGTTGCAGCGGGAAAATGCGCAAGTCACAAGTGGCCACTATGTCGAAATTCTCCTGGATCTCGTATGCATAAGTACTCGACATACGCGCGGTAATTGTGACAAGTGTCGGATCAGTCACTGGCTCATCGCTGGTATTGACATCTGGCGTAACAATGGTTATAATTCCACTATGCCTATCGCGAATAACGGCGCGCAGAGTGTCTCCCGACAAAAATTCGATTACCTTTGGCTCTCCCGCCACACCATTATAGTGAGGATTTAGTGCATTTGCTGGATAAACACTAGCAGTCAGGTGCACTACATCATCCTTTATAAAGTCCGCGGTGTCTAGGTTTAAGTCATCCCCCGTAGCACTAGCAGCACTAATGCGAATTTCCTTTACAGGAATATCTACAAATACATGAATCGGTAGCGCACGGTATGTACGGTCAGCAGTTTCTGCGTAGATATAGCAGTCACCACCTACATTCCACTCCTCGCCATCAAGGTCATAAGTTTTTGCCGTGATTTCGAAGGTATCTCCCGACATAACGGTCGAAGGGATTGAAATTATATTATTGTTAGTCGAACCGAACGGGTCGCGGACAGTTAGGCGAATCTCTGTTGGGGTCGCTGGGTCTGTCACCACCACCTCACCATTTTCATCAGTCTCAATAGTCGCGCTACTGCTGACAATTTGTAAAGTCGCCTTTCCACCGTTCTCACTAATCACTACCTGCTCGGTCGAGGTGAACTTTAGCCCCACTACGGGCTCGCGCTGGGGATTAAAGTATCCAGCGGCATACGCAATACCTAAGTATATTGCCACAAATACAAACAGCCCCACAAACACATAACCGACAATTGTCAGTGCATTTAAAATCCTTTCCCCCGTGGTCATTATAGCCCCCTATTTTTTAATTATTGTTAGTATAACTCATATTTAAAATTATATAAAAAAAGGCAGGCTTTTGTCAAAACATTTGGGTATCAAATTACTAAAATTGAAATAATTTGAGAACTTAGACCTGCATTAGTTGTGATTTTTAAAAAGTAACTGCCTGGTTTTAGTGCTTCGATATACAAATTTCCCGAAATTAAATCAAGATAAAGGCTCGTATTGTCGTAGTCAATCTCGGCGCCTTTCTCATCTAGACAAATTACTCGCGGCTCAAGAGAACTCGATACAGGACTGAATGCCACCGTAGTATACTCGCCAACATTTAAAATAAAATTCGTTTTGTCCACCACGATTTCGGTACTGGATGAGGCTAACCTTATCTCAAAATTTATACTCGCGGACAAACCACCATCGAGCGCGGTAACGACTAATGTATGAGTACCCACTGCCGAAGTGGAAAGGTAAATGCGGTTATCCACTCTTGTTGCGGTAACGGCGTTGTCAACCGAATAGTCAAAACTAGCATTTATACTCGACCCCATATCGACATCGACATAAAACTTTGCCTCGCCGTTTGTAGGCATATATGCGACTCCATTAGTATCATCTAGGCTCGAGGTTAAGTTTATTTCCTCGCATTTACCCACAATATTTATCCTGAGCATATTGGACTCGACTAGATTATAATAATTCAACCCGCTATCATCCAAAGTAAATTGTGCATAGTAAAAGCCCGCACGAGTGGCATAAAAGGGGCGATATAGAACTTTGCCATCTCTGCTAATTACGGTGTGACTCTGTAGCTCGCTACTGAAATCAAAAGCTTCTCTACCGCTTGCTGAATCTACCGAATTTGCGGAAAAACTCTGCAACTTGTCCTTTAGAGGCACATTACAAGTCAGGCGCATAACATAATAATCATCTGCTAATTCTCGGCTAGTTATCTCGTAGTACTCAAAGCCATTTTGTGTCACCGAAAGCGGAATAAGATTGAGTCCGCTATCTAATAATTCTAAAGTATATTTAGTCGCCACTTCCTCAACTATTACATTGGTGGTAGCAGTAATATATGTATACTCGCCCGAAACGCACGCGCTCTTTGCGTACACGCGCACAACCGCCTCGCCACTAGATACAGGAGTCAGCACCCCATTAGTATCGACAGTCACTACACTCGGAGTCAGCGATTCGAACACAAAACCCATATTGTAGCCCGTATTGGTATGCGGAATAATTGCCTCGGTAGGCTTGGTATTCGTTAGTTTTAAAAAGTAACTGGTACTCAAGTTTAGAGAAACGCAGTAAATAGCCTCGGTAACATTTATATTAATAACTGCCGTTTTGTCACCCAACCTCGCTAAAATCGCCGTTTTACCTGCGCTTTTTGGAGTAATACTACCACTATTTAAGTCATAAGAAATAATCTCGGAGTCGTAACTCACTTTTGTAGCGCTCATATCGCTAGAAATCAGCCTTGCGGTGGCGGTACTATCCTCTGCTGTGCCAAGCATAATGTCAATTTCTCGCTCACCTAAAAAGTAGAGAACTGAATCATCCTCGCCACAGCCGACAAAAAACACACTTAAAAACGCCAAAATCGGCAATAATAGACAAAATATTTTAGTTCTAGTGCTTGTCATTTCCACCTCAATATTTTACTCATTTCGTATGAGTATATAAGATTTTTTCTACAAAAGTCAATATTTTATGTAAAAAAACCATAAAAAAAGACATCCCTATAAACTAGAGATGCCCAAAAAAGCAATTTTATTTACCGCGAAGGCGGCGTACAAAGGCTGGAATGTCCGACTCATCAAAGTCCACACTCATTCTGCTTGACTTATTTACATCGTTCTGCTGAGAATACCCGTTAGGGTTAGTGTAACCACCCACCATTTCCTGCTCCTCAGCGCCTAGATTGCTAGCGGACATTTTACCGCTCTCAATCTTGTTAGCCAAAAACTCGGCGTAATTTTGCTGCGACACCTGGTCATTCTCATCGCGCTCGTTTTTATTAATTAAACTTGGCGCATCTTGGAAACCTGTAGCGATGACCGTGATTTCTACAGTGTCATCGAGGGACTCATCGATACTAGCACCGAATATTATATTACAGTTCGGGTCGACAATTTCGCGCATTAGGTCGGCTGCCTCGTGTACCTGGTCAATAGGTAGACTTGTCCCGCCCTTTACATTGAATATAATACCCGTTGCGCCCTCAATTGTGGTCTCGAGTAGCGGACTAGACACTGCCTGAGACAGCGCCTCGAAAATGCGGCGCTCGCCCTTTGACCTACCGATACCCATATGAGCAAGTCCGCGATTTTTCATAATCGTGCGCACATCGGCAAAGTCAAGGTTAATGAGCGAGTTTTGAATAATTAGGTTTGAAATACCCTGCACACCTTGTCTCAACACATCATCAGCATAGCGGAAGGTCTCGACAATACTTGTCCCCTTTGGTACGAGCTTAAACAATTTCTCGTTCGGTATAATTACTAACGAGTCAACAGTTTTACGGAGCGCCTCGAGTCCTTTCTCAGCGTTCTCCATACGGCGGCGCCCCTCAAAGTTAAAAGGTTTAGTAACGACCGCAATAGTCAAAATCTCCTTTTCGCGCGTTAGCCCCGCAATCATAGGAGCCGCACCTGTACCAGTACCACCACCCATACCAGCAGTGATAAATACTAAATCAGCATCACTAACCGCCTGAGTGAGTTCCTCAAGGTTCTCCTCTGCCGCCTGGTACCCAATTTCTGGGTCAGCACCCGCACCCCAACCACGAGTGAGCTTCGACCCGATTTGGATTCGGTAGTCGGCTTTGCTAATCTGCAATGCTTGCTTATCAGTGTTGACCGCGATAAACTCAACACCATTCACCCCTGCATCTATCATACGGTTTACGGCATTGCTGCCACCGCCACCTACACCAATGACTTTGATTTTTACCACGGGGTTTGAGTTGTTCTGGGACATCCCGTAATTATTGTAAGTTTCCATATTTGTTTATTCCTCCAACTAAAATTGCTTTTTAAAAATTTTTATAAAGAACGAGTAACTTGCGTGATTCTGCTTCAACGCCAAATCTAGTAGCGACACAACTGAACTATTCACAGGCTCCGCCATATGCGCGACATCGGGTTTGATTACCGCGACCTCCTTGCCTAAAAGTTTGCTTAAACTCTCGCACACTCCCCTAATGTACGAAATGCCGCCACCAGTAAGATAAATCGGGATATAATCTGGGCGCTCGTACTCGCACGACTCGAGGCTTTTATTTATCATCTTGGCAATCTGTCTAATTTTGCGCATAGTTATCTCGTAAACCGCAAGGGTTTCGATATTATGATCAGCGCCAGCATAATTTACTGTCATTTTTTCGTTCTCGGTCGGCTGTCCTGTTAAGGCGATATTTTGCTTTAATATTTCGGCGACATCAAATGGCACTCCGAGCATTTCGGCAATGTCTGCGGTTAACTGTCCACCCCCCAAAGCAAAACTCCTAAGATGTACAATACCATCCCCCACAATGACCGCTACGCTAGTAGTGAGATATCCGCAGTCGACAAGAATTACCGAACGGTCACGCTGGTCTGGTGGCACTAGATACATAGCCTCGGCAAGAGTTTCTGAAATAAATTCTACAAAAGGTATACCGAGGTCGTGAATTCCTTTTGAGACAAGCCCTATAAAGTTCCGCTCGCACAGCATAAAACTCAAGGTCGCAGTCATACGAGTAGACACCTTTCCTCGCGGGTCAATAACGCGCTCCTCATCATCGAGTTCGTAACAAATCGGGCTGCGATTTACCACGATATGTGTAGGACTACTACTAAACTCATCGGACACCGAGAATGCTTCATCAATATCGCGGTCCGTTATACGGTGCCTTTTGGGAAAATCAAGAGTCGTAGTCCTCACCTCGGCTATGCTAAACTCAGCAGGCACCCCAATATATAAATGTGTGATTTTTGCCCGTGCGTTATTTTCAGCTGCAGTGATAGTAGATACCAGCACATTACTAAGTTTTTCGGGTTCCAAAATCTCACCATCTAAGAAACCTGCGTAAGAACTCTTCGCAAAACCCCGCACTTCAAATGTGCCATTTATGCCTCTATCGCCAATCAAAACCGATATGTGATTTGTTCCAAAATCCAGCACGGCGATATTCTTTTTTGCCATACTTTACCCCCATTAAAAGTACAACTAGCCCATATTTATATTTTATTATAAATATAAGAACGCATAAAGTCAAACAAAATTAATACTTTTTTGAATATTTATAAATCAAAAAATGAATAATTAAAAGCAAATGCTAAAAATTTTGCATAAAAATAAAAAATCAAGTAAATTTTTATACACATTTCGTATATTTGTTTACTTGAGTTTGTTTAGTTATGCGAAGTACTATGCAATCAATTTTGCGAATAGTTTTGTGCTAGCCTAGTACTTTTTGCCACTTAAAGCGGAATAGATCCTTCGGGCAGCGTATTGCTAAGTATTCCTAATGTTACCTTTCACTCTACGCTGAGTTACGAAAAGCACTGCGGGTCGGCACTCAGGATGACAGTGCTTTAAGAATATCGCGGATACGGCTTGGTGCTATTTTCTTGTTGGTATGGTTATGTTGCTAATTAAGGGTCGACTATGCTCTATTTTATTATTGATATGGCTTGCACTTACTTATTGCGTGTACGACAGACTACTTTTCATAGGTTGATGTAAAATGTGCGGTTATTTTATTTGTCTAATACTTAAAGTACTGTCATTCTGAGCCCTGCTTACGGAGCCTGAGACGAAGAATCCATTCCGCTTTATTCTACTACTACTCTACGGAGTAAATATAAATGTACAAGGTACACTTTTGATAGTTACCTTGTACACTAGCCTAGAATCTTTTTAGAGGAATAGATTCTTCATCAAAGGGCTTACGCGGGGCGGGTTCAGAATGACAGTGCTTTAATATATTTAAAAATACAACTAGCTACTCTTATCGGGTCGACACTCAGGATGCTCAAACAAAAATAATAAACTGCACCCCAACGGATAACTTGTGGAGTGCAGTACAAACCTAGAGCGCAATATAAAATTACTATTAATTCTATTCAACCATTACTATTGATTCTATTCAACCATATAGATAATTAAAGATTACTTTCTATTCCTATTTATTCTATAAATAACTTAAAAATTACTTTCTATTACTATTTATTCTATAAACAAATAACTTGAAAAATTCCTATTATTCTATAAATGACTAACTTGAAAATTACTTTCCATTACTATTTATTCTATAGATAATTAAATAAATTCACCTTACTCAAATTAAACCATAGATTTGTAATTAAGATTTCCTTTAGTCCACTTGAACTATAATCTCTAAAATTACTTTTTATTCCATTTGATTAATTCAAGTTTGCCAATAACGGGTAAAGCCCGCGCTCTACCGTGAGTAGAGTTGTACATTCCGAAAAATATGCCGATCACATGGAAAATCACGACTATTGGCAAAGCAATTACGCGGACTGAGGGGAAAAAGGCAAAGGCTAGATATAATATCAGCATTAAAATCGTGAGCAGTAGGGCTTGATTTGCGTGATATAACGCGAAAGGTTCTTTGCGGCAAAAAATCAAGGGTATGAAAAACAAAATATACGCGAGTGCAGACACGAATTCTATAGCGGTCCTATTACTTCCCTTTTCGTTATTTGTCTCGGCATTTTCCACTTTTATACTATTGCCATTTGCATGAGATGTATCTACATCATGTGCTTTATAAATTTTTTTGCCTAAGTGGGGCTTTCTTTCCGTTTCGGTTTTGGGCGATTTAGTTTTCTTTTTCGCGGACTGCCTTTGTGCTTTGTTTGGCGTAGTCTTTTTCGAGGTTTTTTTATTTTGCTGAGGTTCTAAATTTTCAACTTTTTTATCTCCCTCCAGCTCATCACTCGCGACCTCCTGCTCTAGCGAATCTACATCACCCGCTGTCTTAGTGGTTTCGGTGTCATTTTGACTTTCGCTTTCGCTAACAAAACCCTCTTGGTCTCTTGCCTCTAAATTTCCATTTTCCTTAGAGTCGCTATTTTTCGGCTCTAAATTTTTATCAACATTGCTCTCTCTAGCCTCTAAGTCGCCATTTTTGACCGCTCCAGCCTCTTGCTTTAGAGAAGTAGCTTCGGCGGTAATTTCTTTTTTCCTTGCCATAATTTCTCCTTATTTTAGTTTATTATACCAAAAACAAGGCTGTTTAGGCAAATGTTTACGCAACTTTAATAATAGACATAGAAACATTTTGATAAGTTGTGGTAGATGTGCTTGTGTTTTGTAGACTAACCGTTGTGGGAGTGGTAACGGCTAGCATCGTAGTTCCACTTAGTCTCGCTACCGTGCTGGCGGTACCTGTGGTGCTGCTTTGCGAATTTTGGTCCGCTACGCCGTTTACAAACAGCCCGAGGCTCGCTGTACCAGATGCGGGAATTGTGGCATCCGCCTGCCAAGAAATAAGGTATGTGCCAGCACTCAAAGTGACCGCACTCTGCCCCGCCGTGTGGGTTATACCAGTACCTGTTAGCACCGAGTTGTTCTGCAGAGGCACATCGGCGTTTGCGGCCACCGCCTGACTCGCGGGACTCGTGAAGTACCCCAATGATAGCGCGACAGTCCCAGGTAGACCTTGGGGACCCTGTGGCCCTGTAGCCCCCCTAGGCCCACGGATAACTAATGCATTGTATCTCGGGCAGAAAAAGGGAGAACAGCCGCAAGATTGGCTAGCGCCGCACGAACGCGAATTAGAGCGACTACAAAAATTATAGCAACTATTTTGGTGGTTGCAGGAATTAAAACAATTGCTTTGGTGGTTGCAGCCACAGCCGCAGTTGTTTCTAAAATTACTAAAACATGACATAATAAAACTCCTATAGACATGCCCGACCCTGTCTACCCCATTTTATGAAAAAAGAAAGGACATTGTGAAATGTCCTAACTTTTTTAACTATTTTGTTGCTCTACACCTCTATCTTGTAGATTTTTTTCCAAATCTGAGTAAACATCGTTGATTTTTACATTTTCAGTGTTTTGGTAAATATCAAACCCGCCTTTTTCCTCTTTTTCGAACTCGGCAGGCACTATATGTTCCTCGCGCAAGGTCCTAATTAGACTAATTTCGTTATTTACATACTCGATACTAATGCGTTTTGAAAAACTCAACAGTTTATCTAAGTTCATTTTGATTGAGTCATATGTTTTTTGCTGTTTATAATACCCCTTTATCGCCTCCGAAATATCGCTAAAAAATTTATTTTGTCTAGCGGCAAACGCCTCCTTATCATCTAGCAATTTCATCCCCTGCAAATGAAACGCCACATTATGTCTATACAAATCTGGAGCAACATATCTACTAATCGTTAATGTTATATCGGGGGTATTGACCAATTTGTTTTCAACTAGATAATTAAGCAAATTTGCATCATTATCATCGATAGTAAACGAAATATAGGGTGTACCATTTTTCTTGCTTGGGTATATTTCTTTGATTTTCTCGACTGATAGATTTGTGGTTTTTAACCTGTGTTCTATTAAGTCCTGATAGGTCTCAAAATAATGCCCCGCACAACACCCGAGAGTAACTATATTTTTGTCGATACACAGCATTAGTAGCTTATACAACTGCTCGTTGCCCTCACTAAATGCACGCGCTTCCTCTGGGGTGATACGCTCGCCATATTTTCTGTAATTTATTTCTTTATCACTCATAATACTATCCTTTTTTAAAATTAGCAAAATAAAAAGAATTGCGCTGAAGCCTTCAGATGAAGGATCTATTCCTCTTAAGACAACCTCCAATAAATCACGAGTTAACATTCAAAGTGCGCAGCCTTACTTATGTATCTATCGGGAGTGCGAATGCGCACTGACTTCGCACCGCATCTATTCCGCTTTATTCTACTATAACTTTGCGGTTTGTTTGGGATGTTTTAAGAAGTTATAGTACATAAAAATGGCTATTTTTTGTACTAATGTATTAGAACTGGTGACTTTTCCTTTTAAATATGCTATAATTAAGAAAATCGTACGGAAATGTACAATGAATGAGTGGATAAGGGGGAGTTTATGAAAATCGCCAAATCGTGGTATGAGTTACTTAAGCCTGAGTTTGAAAAACTGTATTACAAAGAATTACAAAAATTTTTAGAGGATGAGTACAGCCATTACACCGTTTACCCTGAGGCGGACAATGTTTTTAACGCGCTAAATTTAGTACCGTTTGATAAGGTTAAGGTGGTAATCATCGGTCAAGACCCTTATCACGCGCCGCGGCAAGCACACGGGTTGTGTTTCTCAGTGCAAAAAGGCGTGCCTATTCCGCCGAGTTTGCAAAACATTTACAAGGAAATTCAAAACGACCTCGGCTACCCTATTCCAAAGACTGGTGATTTGACCTACTGGGCTAGACAAGGTGTACTACTCTTAAACTCGGTACTGACCGTGCGCGCTGGGCTCGCCAATTCGCACAGAGGCAAGGGTTGGGAGCAATTCACGAGCGCTATTATTAAACTTCTGTCTAACCGTGAGGACCCTGTTATATTTATTTTGTGGGGCAACAATGCAAAGGAATTTGCAAAGGACATTGACACGAGTCGCCACTACATTCTCACTGCCCCACACCCTAGCCCGTTATCTGCGCACACGGGCTTTTTTGGGTGCAAGCATTTTAGCAAGTGCAACGAATTTCTAAAATATATGGGAAAGGCGCCAATTGACTGGCATATACCAAATAATTAGTAAGCGGAATAGATGCGGTGCGTGGTTATTCTGCTTATTAAAAACAAACTACACCTCCAAAGTTAGATACTTTTGGAGGTGTAGTTTATTAGCGAAACTTTTTTGTTTATTTATATTTATGTTAAAAAATTATTTTAAAATACACAATTATTTTTAGAGCAATTCATTATAAATGTGTTCCATTATATGGATATTTTATACATAGTATTTCTCTATTTTGATTTGCGGAGAATGTCGCGCTTGTGTAAAGTATATGGACATTTTAGCCTAATGTGTTGCTGTACGAGATTTGCATCCTCAACTTTCTCACCCGCTTCGTTAAACATCTCGGTTACGGTAAAAGTTTTATTAAAAGTATCAGTTGGCGACAAAATCTCGAGAGTATCGCCTACTTTAAAGCGGTTGCGCTGCTCGACTGTCGCAAAGCCATTTGCATCACTATCCTCCACAACCCCAGCGATAAAGTCATAGGTAGAAACGGGCATACTAGACTTTGTCTCCTCGCGGTCGCGTTCGCCTAGGCAAAAGCCAGTCGTAAAGTGGCGGTGACTACATTTTTCGAGTTCGGTAATTCGGCTAGGGTCGGGCTGAAACGCCTGCGGGTCGCTCTCATATAAATCTAGGGCGCGGCGGTAGGCGTTCACAACATTCGCGACATAATAAGCGGACTTCATACGCCCCTCGATTTTAAAACTGGTCACGCCCGCATCGACCATTTTATCTAAATAATTTATCATACAAAGGTCTTTACTATTCAAAATGTAGGTACTGCGCTCATCCTGCTGAATCTCGTACTCCTCGCCCTCGCCTACGCGCGACTTTTCGGTGATGTAGTACTCCCAACGGCAAGCCTGCACGCACGCGCCACGATTACTATCGCGCCCCGTAAAGTAGTTACTAAGTAGGCACCTACCCGAGTAACTAATACACATAGCGCCGTGGACAAAAGCCTCGAGTTCTACCTCTTGAGGCAAGTAGTCGCGAATCTCGCGAATTTCAGTTAGGCTGAGTTCACGCGCTAAAATTATGCGACTAGCCCCCGCATCTGCCCAAAATTTCGCGGAATATTTATTACTAGCGCTTGCTTGGGTCGAGATATGAATAGGGAGCCTCGGCGCAACTTCTTTTGCAAGAGTCAAGATACCCGCATCGGAAACGATAATCGCATCGGCGCCGATTTTATCAAGGTACTTTATATACTCATCCAGTCCCTCAAAATCGCTATTATGCGCCTGAATATTTACAGTAATGTACGCCTTTTTGCCTAGTTTGTGCGCGTAATCAATGTAGTATTGCAGTTCATCATTCCCAAAATTTTCACTAAACGCACGCAGCCCCCACTTTTTACCCGCAAAGTAACAAGCATCTGCGCCGAAATAGTATGCGGTCTCTAACTTTTCCATATCGCCAGCAGGGGCTAACAGTTCTAATTTTTTCATAAAATCACCTTTTGTAATCAAGAAATATTTTTAATTGACTTAGTAGATATTCAAAAAGGAATAGATGCGGTGCGAAGGCGCAGTGCTGATTTTTTAATTTTTGTATCGCACTTCGCACAATCCATCGCCTATGTGGTGGAGCGTTGTATCAAAGCGAGCATCGTGCTCTAGGGTATCTATAAATTTACGCAATACCTCGACAGTTGGTACAAAGCGCGGTTCCGAAATTTCAGTCTCGCCCTCGACCATTCCGCGAAACAGGACATTGTCAGCCACTAACACACCTTTTTTATCTAGAAGTGGCAAAAGCAACTCTAGAATTTCGAGATACTTTCCCTTCGGTCCATCCAAAAAAATCAAATCAAACTTTTCGCCATTTAGACTTGGCAAGGTTTTTAAACAGTCCCCCACCACGATATTTACGCGTGAAGCAAGCCCGAGCGCCTCTAAATTCTGTCTAGCCAATTTAATATTAGGCAAGCTCGCCTCCATACAAGTAGCCTGCGCCTCGCACGCGCGCAGCATACACGAGATGGAATACCCTATCGCGGTGCCGACCTCGAGTATGCGCTTTGGTCTCAAATCTTTGCACAGATTTTCGAGAAACGCGCGCGTATCCCGCAATATTACGGGAATTTTATTTTCTCGGGCGAACGCCTCCATTTCATCCAAATAGTCCAATTTACACTTCCAAAATAATAGGAATAATCATAGGTTTACGCTTCGTACGCTTAAAGAACAAGTTTGTCAACACCTTGCGAACGGTTGATTTAATTTCGTTCCAATCGGGCTTTGGTCCGTTCTGCGCCATTGCATCGATTACCGCCTGCTTTGCCTCGCGAACGATGTCGTTAATTTCATTCGGGTAAATAAAGCCCCTAGGAATTAATTCGGGTCCGTTTACGAGTTTGCCAGTATTCGGGTTAATCGTAAACACGACTACGCAAATTCCATCTTCTGCAAGTTGCAACCTATCGCGGAGAACGGAGTTATCAAGGTCACAAATAGTCTTTCCATCCACAATCTTTTCGCCAGACATTACATCCTTTAAGGCACGCATTGAGTTTGGAGTCACCTCGACTACGCTACCTACATGAGGTACAATGATGTTTTGCGGCTTTACGCCCATTTTAATAGCAAACTGCTCGTGGTACTTTAGGTGCTTTACCTCACCGTGCATCGGCATAAAGAACTTTGGGTGGAGTAATTTGTGTATAATCATAAACTCGGTTTGGCAGGCATGACCCGAGGCATGCACATCGCTCAAGTCATCATAAATAACCTTTGCGCCCAAGGTGATGAGTTGGTTTATTATATTAGTCACGGACTTTTCATTCCCCGGTACTGGGGAAGATGAGAAAATAACCGTGTCATTCGAGCCTATACGAATGTTTGCCATTTCGCCCTTTACCATACGGTCGAGCGCGGTGTGCTCCTGTCCTTGGCTACCAGTAGCGAGAATTAGAATTTCGCTGTCCTTATACTTGTCCACTTTTTCGATGTCGATAATCAACTTGTGGTCGAACTTAATCTCGCCGATTTTCATAGCGAGTTCCATAGTATTAATCATACTGCGACCCGAAAAAGCCACTTTCCTATTAAACTTGCGAGCGAGGTCCATAATCTGCTGTACGCGGTGAACATTGGAGGCAAATGAGGTAATTATAATACGATTATTCTTTGACTCCTCCATAATTTCTGCCAAGGTCTCGCCTACGACACTTTCGCTCATCGCCATACCGCGGCGCTCGATGTTTGTACTCTCGCACATCATAAGCAGCACGCCTTTTCGCCCTAACTCACCAATACGGCTAAGGTCTGTCGTGTCCCCCGCAATAGGAGTAAAGTCGATTTTAAAGTCACCCGACACGAACACTACCCCGACAGGAGTCGTGATAGCCAGCGCATATGCACCAGGAATCGAGTGGTTTACATGAATGAACTCGACATTAAAGCAGCCGATTTGCACGGCATTGCCTGGATTTACAGAATGTCCTTTCATTTTGATTTTAGGGAACTCACGGAGTTTGTTCTCAATCAATGCGAGGCTCAATTTACTAGCATATACTGGCGCCTTTACCTCATCGAGAAAGTACGGAAGGCTACCTATATGGTCCTCGTGGGCGTGAGTAATACAAATACCCTTGATAAACTCCTTGTGCTGCTTTAGCCAAGTCATATCAGGAATCACTAAATCTACCCCTGGCATATCGGGCTCAGCAAAACCTACACCACAGTCCACAACCAAGATATCATCGCCGTATCTAAAAGCCGTGATGTTGTCGCCGACCTTCCCTACTCCTCCAAAAAACATAACTTGCAATCCCTTTGCTCTGCCGCCAAAATTACGGACTCTTGGCTGCTTTACCTCACCATTATTTTGTGGAGTGCGAATAGCGTTGCGAGCCTTAAACCCACGCTCACGCCTGTTGAAAGTACGCTTTTGAATTGCTCCGTTTTGAGTAATTTCGGTTGTATCTGCCTTGTTTGTGTTAGGCTGATTTGTTTCTGTTGTCAATGTAGTCGCGTTAGTTATGTTGTTTTGCGCTACACTCTCGTTAGTTAAGTTTTCCAATTTTATTCTCCTTTTCTAGTTGTTATATTAAATTACTAAGAGTAATCTTTTTACCTCTTAAATGTTTATTCGTTATGTTATATAACGATTTAGTTTTTTATTCAAAGTGAGATTTTACACCCATGGTTTCAAAATTCCACTTCTACTCTCCTCCCGCAGTCCCGGGGAGCAAAAATTTAATGTTTGGTACGCATTAAACGATATTTTTTAGAGTCTCTAAATGCTCCCACTCCTCTTTCTTATGTGGCGAAATAATTTGGTTTTCATCGATGTAGAACTTTAACCCATTAATATGGAAAAACGCCACCTGTCCCATTATGTTTGTAAAGTACGCGGTTGCGGGCACGGTAAGTAGCAGACCTACAGATGCCGTGAACAGGCACACAGCGATATTCACCCCAATATAAATTAGAGTCATCACGAGTTGCCGTGGGAAAATCGCCCCGAAGTTCTTTATCATCAGCCTAAAACTCTCCCTCAAAGCGCCGAAAACCGAGCCATTGTGTACGATTAAGCACGGCGCCCACATACAAAACATAGTTTGCCGCAAAGCAATTAGTAGAGTAAGTGCTAGGACAATGATAAACGGTGCTACAAACGCGAGCCACGATATCTCGAGAGTAAACAGCATAAGCGATGCTATGAACACGGCAATAATTAATAAATCTACAGGCAGAACAATCAATAATTTTGCGAGTTGCAATTTTGCTGACTTCTTGAGGTTCTTGATTAAGCAACTGCCGAAACTTAAGTGTGAGTTACTAGACATATAGCCATATAAATAGTCAACCATAGCCAACTCACTCAATCCTATTAAAAAGGACAGTCCAAGCCCGAGTATTAGCACCAGCACCACAACGAGCGGTACAAGAGTACCCGCGTTTTTCGCAATCACATCAAAGAAAGCCACCATTAAATCGGCAACTGAGTTAAAAATATCTGCTAAATTCACATTAAAGACAAAGTCGCTAAAAAGTGTCGTAACTTGAGCAAAAAATCCCGCCTCAGACAGGCTCGTAAACAGCGGATAGCACGCGGCTAGAGCAACTCCAAACACGATTAGCATACAAACTAGCATATAAGGCAATATTCGCCACACTACCCCGCTGGTGCGCATAAAAATTTTAGTGGAGTGAGTAATTATCATAATTCAATCCTTTTTAATCTTTCATATAATAGCGCCGATTGTCATACCGCTTGATGCCGTTGTGATTAAAGAACACAATCATCCCTAAAATGCATTCAATGGGAATGATTACAAACAGTCCCAAAATACTCCCGAGCCACGAGAGATTTAAGAGTGTAAACACTATCGCTAGCACAAATGTCGCCCCGAGCCCCGCAGCCTCCACCGCAAAAATTTGCCAAGCACCGCGCTGAATTGCGTGGGTCGTGTCCGAAAACGAGACATTCATAGGAGTGCCGTTAATTAACATTCCAATCCCAGTGATAATAAATAGCGTAAACACGCGAATAAGCAACCAACTGCCCGCAAGCACGAACAAGTAATTGAGTACCGTAGACACCACAATCCCAGCGGTACTAGTCCCACAAATTACATACATCAAAAACATAATCAGCACGAGCAAGACATTTATTACATACGAAATCACTGCGAGCATTATCGTGATTTTTGATACATTTAGTAGATTGCTGTTTAGGCTAAATGTGTTTTTAAAGGAAACTTTCCCAGTTTTGAAGTGACTCTCGATAAACCCAAGCAAAAGGCTCAACGCAACGACCAGCAAGACAAACCCTAGGAATATCCACAAGATGTCGAGCCATTCGAGTCCGTAAACCGCCAGATAGAAGTCGCCAAAGTTATCAAGACTAAGTGTAGGATATTTTGCTAAAAACTCATAGAGTGCAAAGGGTCGCAAAAGTAGCCCTATAAACACAGCGGGTATTATCATAAACACTGCGATATAGAGAAAGTTTTTAAAATAATAGCCGAATACTTCCTTTGAATAGTTCATATTCTTCCCCTAACTTAAATTAAATTACGCCATTTAGGCAAGCAAAAACAGCAGACTAAAGAGTCTTTTAAAAAATCTATTTTTGCCTCAAGATATCAATTTATATTGTATATTTAACAAAATTATCCTAACTTATTGCAATTATTATAGCACACAAAATCGAGAAAATCAAGTGTATATGCCTAAAAAAGAAAAAAGCCAGTAAATTTAGTAATTGACGCTCAGGATGCCTTCCCGCTTGCGGGAAGTCTGGCGCGCGAATGACCACTACAATGAGAAAAGCATACTCTCGCGCCAGCCATGTATTATCCGCTTATTTTTTAGTTGTAGCCCCCAAATATTTAAGTGGAATAGATCCTTCGGGCAGCGTATTACTAGGTGTTCCTAATGTTACCTATCAATATACGCTGAGTTACGGAGGCGCTGCGGGTCGAGGCTCAGGATGCCTTCCCGCTCTAGCAAGAGTACTTAGTACGGCAAGAAACGAATAGTTTTGCGCCAGCCCCTCTGCCTCTTATTTTTTAGTTGTAATCCAAGAATTTTTAAGAGGAATAGATTCTTCATCAAAGGGCTTACGCGGGGCGGGTTCAGAATGACAGTGCTTTAAGAGTATCGCGGGTACGGCTATGCGCTACTTTATTGTTGGTACAACTTTGTAGTATTTTATTGTTAATACGGCTATGCACTACTTATCGGGTGTGCACCTACGCACCGGCTTCGCACGGCGTTAGCCTTACGCCATTGAATAAAAGAAAAAAGCCTTGTTTCGGTATAATTGCTCGAAAGTTGATAATTAAATGCAATTATTTTTATAAAAGGCTTTTAATAATTTTATAATTAAAGATAAATTTTTATATATTTTAGGTGTTTAACCGAATTCGGGACCTGTATTATTGGTTGTACCATTGGTTTGGGAATTGGCGGTGGAGGCAAAAACAGCGGTTAAAATTTTGCCTTCAATTAAATCGTACGGGATGTCGGCAGTGCTGCCGTATTGAGATAAATCAGTATTGTCGTTGGTCTCCCACCCTACGAAGTAGTATCCTTTTGAGGCGACCGCGCTAACATGCACTGTGGTTAGGCTGTCGGTTGTTGTATAGCCAGTGATTCGCGCCTCACCCACTGCCTCGAGGCTATTTCCTATCCCGCCGCTCACTTGCAGGGCGACCCCTTCGATATTTGCTCCACCCGAGGCAGGACTGTAACTTTGCGCGACATTCACAAAGTGCAGCACTATGTTAACATCCGCCCTTGCGCCATAGACTGCTAGATACAGCATAGAACCCTCGGGGTTGGTACGAAAGTCGATTGCCGTGCAAGATTTATCATTTACCGCCAATGTGCCGTTTATTGCGGTAATTGGGTACTCCACCCCGTAGTTTACCGTTATGCCTGATATGTAGTTACCCGTGGTAAAGAGGAGGTTGTGCGTTGTGGTGGTAGATGTTGTTCCAATACTAGTTGACTCAATCTCAGCGCCAGAGTTACTGGTAGAGACAATGACATAGTTTCTTATAAAATAGGCGGTGTAGGTAATATTCTCATTTGCAGGCAATACTAATGGGTTATTGTAATATTTTACCCCCGTGTTAGTTAACCAATGAGAAAAAGTTACTCCAGTATTTGGTGTGGCTGAAATAGTCACATCACGCCCAAGAGCATAAGCACCCCCACCCGAAACTGAACCTAGGCTAGAATCACTAGTTTGCACTGTGATATCCACCCCTTCTGTAAAATACGCAGTATATGTCTCATCCTTGGTAACTGCAATGGTTAGTGGGTTTCGAGTATATTGAATATCACTAGAATCTACCCAGTAATCAAATACATACCCACTGCGAGGAGTGGCTGTAACGGTAGTGGTACTATTTGCTCCTACATATGTTCCACCACCTGAAACTGTTCCTTGAGATTCGTTGCTAGATTTGACTGTTACAACATTATATACAGCATCATACAAAACATTTAAGTTAATATGACATGCTGGGCGGACACCTACAGACTCTGTGCAGCTAGCAGCGGTACTACTTGTATCACCTCCAGATGATAGCCTTAGTGGGTTATTTGAACTGGAATTATATTTTGAGCGTGTCCATGTATAACTAGTGGTTGTATTATCATAATTAATAGTATTAAAAATTCTATCAGTAGTATTTAATCCCCATTGACCTGTATAAGATGTATTACTGATAGTAACAGAAGAAGTTGTATTAGCCCATACCTCACCCATTGAAGGAAGCCAAAATATACTATATTGTCCAACTGTTGTGCTCATATGATTAAATTGTGACTGATAACTTGAATAATAATAACTTGAATCATTAGATGTCCCACTTCTTAAAAGTTGATAACCTGCTTGTGCTGAAGTAGCAAAAACTGATTGTAAAGTATTACTATTTTGCGTTACAACTGATTCAAAAGTATTATCAATATAGTTTTGAATAGTGCTATTTGCATATGTATCGTAGTTTACAGTTACACGACTAGAATTCCAAGCGCTATTTGTATACCCTTTTACCAACCACACGGTTAAATAGTTATTATATAAGTATGTCGCTTGCCAATAAAGACTATCTCCACTTGTTCCGTTTACATATCCCATTGGGAAAATAATTGTATTTCCGCTATTGTTACTGGTTCGGTTTTGTAGATTATGTGCTGTATAACCTGTAGTACTAGGGGTATAAGAACTATAATTAATTGCATTTAGTAATTGATTTACGCCAGTACCATTTAGTGTGCCATTTGTATTAAAAATATTTTGAGTTACGGCGTAGTCTGTCTCCGTGGTGGCGGTGGCGGGAGTGCGGTCAAGGATGAAGTAAAAACTAATAAAAAATAAAAAAATCAGTAAAGCAAGAGCAAATACTACTATTCTACCACCAAATCTTAAATTTTTATATGCCATAATACCACCCTATTTTTATAAAATTTGATTACACAACATAACTTTTAGTAATCTTTATGCCGCGAGAACGCTGATTTAAAAACAAATTCGATATTGTAGTTTAACCCTTTTAATACCATAACACCAGAAAAAATGAAAACTTAAAAATTTACAAATAAACTCACTCTGCCGAGTTTTAACTACGCATTGAAAAAACGACTCTAACACAATTAGCGCCATAAATCGTTGAAAATTCGGCAATAGCATATGTAATTTATACGCATTTTAATCACTTTGCCTAGCGGTTTTTGTCTAATTTTGTGATAATCTTGGAAAAAATTAGCAAAAAATTAGTTTTATTTTGGAAAATGCTGTAAAATTTTTGCCAATTTTTTAATTATACATTATAATTGTATATAGATAATCTATATAAGTCAAACATTTTATGATAAATTAGTTAAAATTCTAGTATGTTTAAATTTTCCGAAGTCTTGAGGCGTGAACTTGCGTACAGTCACTTGAGCCAAGCCGACCTCGCAAGGTATGTGGGCGTACACCCTAGCCTAATCACGCAATGGCTAAACGGCGAATGTGAGCCGAGCCTATCTGTTTTGCGTAGAATTTGCGTTGTTCTAGGCATTTCTGCAGATGAACTGCTGGAACTTGAGGAACTAACCGATATCGCAAAAGTTGAAAAAGAAACTGTCGAATTATTCCAAAAGCGCCGATTAAAACGCGCATCTCACTAACCAGAGTAGGTCTCCTACTCTTTTAATTTTGCCTCCCACACTATTACCAAAGAGGAAATTTTGTCATTTTTGCGCGCGAAAAAGGGCGAAATATATAGTTTTTTGACTATATGCATATATTTTATGTCATAATTTATGACAAGTCAAGTATTTTTTAATAAAATGTCATATAATATGACATATGTATGATTTTAAGAAAAAGTTGAAAGAGGAACTGGAAACGAGCGCGTTAAACAAAACGGAGCTCGCGGATGCTACGGCTATGAGTCGTACTATTGTATACCAGTGGTTAAATGGCGGGTCGGAGCCGAGTCTAGAAGCGCTCAGGCGAATGTGTGTGGCATTTGGGACTTCGGCGGATGAAATATTGGGACTCACCGACCCAAACGAAGTGGCGCGGCTGGAGCGCGAGATTGACAAGGCGCTGAAAAAGGATAAAGACAAATAATTATAAATAGACTACACCTCGAAAGTGGTTGACTTTTGGGGTGTAGTTTATCATTTATGCAATTTTACAAGAGGAATAGATGCTTCGGCGCGTGGGCGCACTCCCTGTATAATGCAAAGATGGTTACGCGCTTTGGGTGATTGTTTGCGGTTTGCTTGGAGTGCTTTAAAGCGGAATAGATTCTTCGAGCAGCGTATTACTAAGTGTTTCTAATGGTACATTTCACTTTACGCTGAGTTACAAAGGCTAACGCGGGTTGACACTCAGGATGACCTAGTTTTTAGGCTGGCACCAGTCCTGCGCCTCTTATTATACTCGGTTTTTGATTTATAGTATTTTTTAAGAGGAATAGATCCTTCGTCTGAAGGCTTCGCGGGTCGACACTCAGGATGACCCTAGTTTTAGGCGCTTGCGCGAGGTCGACTATCTACACTTCACGAGTTGGATTTAAAGTGGATAGTCATTTATTCGCTTAACCAATTAAATCACTGTCATTCTGAGCCCTGCTTACGGAGCCTGAGACGAAGAATCCATTCCACTTCGTTCTACTACAATTTTATGAGTGGCTTGGGTATTTTTTAGCGGAATAGATGCAGTGCGCCCACGCACCGCATCTATTCCGCTTGACTTGGGGTTTTATTTTGCTTTTTTATTTAATTGAGGGAAAATGGGTTTTATTTCGCGAGCGAAGGGGTGTATGCTTTGGCGGTGAATATTTAGGAGAACGCCAAGCCCTGCCATAAATACAACTAGGCTCGTACTGCCAGCAGACACGAGAGGTAGAGGTAACCCTGTCGGCGGAATAGAGCCTGTAACGACCGCGATATTTAGTAGCACTTGCACCGCGAGAATAGTAGTTATTCCCACGGCTAGGTAGCAGCCAAAGCGGTTTTTAGCACGAATGGCGATTCTAAAACCCAAAAAGATTAGCGCGCCGAAAGCCACAATCAGCGCAATACAGCCAATTAAGCCCAACTCCTCCCCTATTATACTAAAAATAAAGTCGCTTTCACTAAACGGCAAAAAACTATACTTTTGGCGACTATTAAAAAGCCCCACGCCAAACCACCCGCCGCTGCCTAGGGAATATAGCGACTGAATGAGCTGAAAGCCCTCGCCTTGTGGACTCGCCCACGGGTCTAGGAATGCTATTAATCGATTTAGCCTATATGGTTCTAGTAAAATTAACACTGGCACGAGCAGAACTGCGGGAACGAGCATTAGCCCTAAGTGTTTAAGCCGAGCGCCGCCAACAAGGAGCATTACAAGCATTAGTATACCTACGCACATAGTAATAGACATATTAGGCTCGAGTAAAATAAGCAAGCACATCGCCCCACCCGCGAGTACGACTGGTAGTGCGCCTAATATTGTGGGCATTCTGTCACGGTACTTTGCCATATAAGAGGCGGCAAATATAATAAAGCAGAATTTGGCAATCTCGCTCGCTTGAAAACTAAACGCGCCGAAGCCTATCCAGCGCTTTGCACCGTACGACTCAATACCCACACCTGGAATAAACACGATTAGCAGCACCGCAATGCCGACACCTAGAGCGATATAGCCGATTTTTTGAAACCAGTTGTAGTTGATAAAGTAGCACCCAGCCATAGCGAGCGCACCCAAAACCACGCCTATAATCTGCTTTGTGGCAAAAAACATAGGGTCGCCATAGTTCTTTTCAGCGGTATAACACGAGGCGGAATATACCATCACAATACCGAAAATCGCGATACCTAACACGAGCAGAACAAGCGGCCAACAGACCTTGTGCGCGCCGTGATAGAAAAAGTCAATTTTTTGTTTCATATTGCTCCACTAATGATTTAAAAAAGTCGCCTCGCTCCTCAAAATTACTAAACTCATCAAAACTAGCGCACGCGGGGCTAAGCAGCACGACATCACCCGACCTAGCCACATCTTTTGAAAAAATAAACGCCTCATCTAACCGCGGAGCATAAACTACATTAATTCCGCACTTTTTTGCGATTTTATAAATCTTTTTCCCTACTCTGCCAAACGCGATAACTTTATAAACATTTTTAGGTAAATTATTTAAAAATCCAAAAAAGTCCTCGCCCTTATCACTGCCGCCGAGCAATAAAATCACCGAGTTTTTCTCGAAACACTCGAGAGCGACCGTAGTCGAGGCAATGTTGGTGGCTTTAGAATCGTTGTAGTATCTAGCGCCGTTTATACGCCCTACAAACTCGAGGCGGTGGCGCGGAAGTTTTGCCCTGTTTAGTGCGCGCTCGATATTCGCCACATCCGCCCCCGCGTATAGCGCAAGGCTCGTAGCGCATAAGATGTTATATAAATTGTGCTTGCCTAAAAGTTTACATTTTTTGAGACTAAGTAGAGGCTGCTCCCCGCGATAAATTACGCCATTTTGATAGTATAGCCCAGCAATCCCCTCTGGTAGTGGACTAAGACTAAAGTACTCACAGTCGGTGCGGTCTTTGCCAAAATCACGGACAAGCGGGTCATCGTAGTTTAGGTAGACTTTGCCGTGCGTGCAATCTAGAATATTCCGCTTTGTGTCCACATACTCGCTAAACCCCGCGTACCTGTCTAAATGGTCGGGCGCAAGGTTTAAAACGGCAGAAGCCCTGAAATTAAGCCCTGCGGGGTTTTCAAGCTGAAAACTACTCACCTCGCACACGACCGAGTCACTTGGAGAAATGGAGTCAACTACGCTAGTAAACGGAATACCAATGTTGCCTATTAAGTGCGAGCCTAACTTTGCCGAACGCAGCATATCGTATAGCAAGGTACAAGTCGTAGTCTTGCCATTTGTGCCAGTGACCGCGTAAATTGGCGCGGGGCAAAAGTATGCAGCGAGATTCAACTCACCCAGCACGCGAATATTTAGTTTTTTAATCAACCCCGCAAGTTTTGGCGACACTTTTACCCCTGGACTAAGTACTATGCAATGTACTACGCATAGCGTTTTTGCGCATAGTTTGTTAAGTATTTCGCAGGTTTTGGGTACTAACCCGCTGTTGTAGATTTCCGCGAGTCTAGTCTTATTATCATCGTAAAGTAGCACATTTTCATCATTCTTACTTAGCAAATTTGCCGCCGCGATACCACTCCGCCCCAAGCCATAAATTAGGTATGTGTCCATACTCCCTCCTATAAAACGATTAAAACTGATGCGATTGATACGAGTATCGTTACTATTATATATATGGCGACAATTTTGGTTTCATTCACACCTTTTTTCTCAAAGTGATGATGTAACGGTGCCATTAAAAAAATTCGGCGGTGAGTGCGCTTGAAATGCAGTACTTGAATAATGACACTAATAGCGCTCACGACAAACACGATACAAATTAGCGGAAGTATAAGTGTATGCCTTGAGAACACCGCCATACAGGTAATTAGCCCGCCAAGCGCTAGGGAGCCTGTGTCCCCCATAAAGATTGAAGCGGGATAACTATTGAATACTAAAAACGCAAGCAGTCCACCCGCAGCACTAGCGCCTACTATTTGGAGGTTATGAAGTTGCTCTAAGTAGGCCTGTCCACTGCCAAAATCTAGATAGTGCTGCTCCGTAATGCCTAGTATCACCGTTAGCCCGAGTAACATTATAAAACTTGTCCACCCAGCCAGTCCATCTAGTCCATCAGTTAAGTTTGCCGAATTTGTCATGGCGAGGAACACAAAAATTACTAACGGGATTATCCCCCAACCTAAATCAATTTCGCCCCACGGGAGCAAGAGAGTAGTGCCAATTTCGGGTGTTGAGTATACATAGATTGCGATAATTATGGCGATACCTAATTGCCCAATTACCTTTTGATAGGCACGCAGCCCTAGATTTTTATGCGTGTGAACCTTGATAAAGTCATCTAAAAAGCCTAGTAGTGCATAACTAAAAAACACGCCCAAGGTGACATAGAGAATGGAGGCCTGTCCACTACTAAAGGCAAGCACCACAGCAATCACGGGAATTATGAAAATCAACCCACCCATTGTGGGCGTACCTTGCTTACCTTGGTGTGCGGTGACATATTGTAAAATTTCCTGCCTAGCGCCTACCTTTTTAACAGCCAACATAACTAGCGGCGCAAAAATAAGGCTCGCGATAAAGGCGACTAAAAATGCAATTATAATTGTTTGCATTGCGGCTCCTCATTTAAAAGTTTGTTTTCCGCCTCGCGCACTGCCTCATAGTCCGAGTATGGTATCTTTTCACCGCCGATATCGAGATAGTTTTCCGCGCCCTTACCCGCGATTACCGCGACATCTCCTGGGTGTAGGCTTTTTATTACATAGTCTATAGCTAGCGCGCGGTCTGGAATACTTATATACTCGTGGGGCTTATGGATACCCTTTTCTATATCTAAAATAATGCTCTCGGGCTTCTCTAGGCGGGGATTATCCGAGGTTAGCACCGTATAGTCTGCTAGCCGTGCGCTAATCTCTCCCATAATAGGGCGTTTTCCACGGTCTCGATTTCCGCCGCAGCCAAAGACAGAGTATAATTTCCCTGTGGTGATTTTGCGGACACTCAAGAGAATATTTTCTAGTCCATCAGGGGTGTGCGCGTAGTCGATTACCACACTGGCGCCATTTTTTAGCCTGATTACATTTATTCGCCCCGGCACAAAGTCCATTGAATTTAGCCCTAGCTTAATCGCCTCGACATCTACACCCAACTCGTGACAAGCGGTGGCGGCAGCGAGTGCGTTGTATACATTAAATTCCCCAATTAGCCGCGTATTTATGCATACCAAATCATCATTTAAGTTTAAAAAATAGTGGGTGCCATTCATATCGTACTTTATGCTTGTCGCAAAATTGTCTGCAGGGTTTTTTAGTCCAAAGGAACGCACGCGGAAGTTTGAGTGTTTGCAATTTTCGCAAGCGACTACGATATTTTCCCCGATTTTGTCATCAGCATTGACTATCCCCAACTTGCAAAAATCTGGTTTTATAAAGCGCGATTTCGTGCTTGCATAATTTTCAAAACTACCAAAAAAGTCTAAGTGGTCTTGGGTCACATTCGTAAGCACTCCTACATCGCAAACAACTCCGCTCATTTTCTTTAACGCGATTGCGTGCGCGCTCACTTCCATTACGACCGCATCAACTCCCGCGTTTGCCATTTTAGAGAAAATCTGATGTAGTTCGATTGGGTCGGGAGTGGTTAAATGGCTGTTTACACGCTCCTCCCCTATCATTGCGCCAAGTGTACCGATTAGCCCCACCTTGTACCCCGCGCACTCCAAAATATTCTTTACCATATAGGTTGTAGTGGTCTTGCCATTTGTGCCAGTGATACCGATTAATTTAAACCTATTTCGCGGGTGATGATAAAAATTACTAGCGAGCCTCCCTATCACTTCGCGCGTGTCCGCCACGACTACTTGCGGAATGTCCACCTCGAGCGGGCGCTCAACTACCACGAGACTAGCGCCATTTTTAACCGCCTCCATACAATAGTCGTGCCCATCGACAACAGTGCCCTTCAGGCAGATGTAGGCATTGCCTGCCGATACCCTTCGGCTGTCTATACTTAACCCAGTTATATCGAGATTACTCTCCAAACTGCTGTTTGTTTTAATACCGTTAAATAATTCTTTTACTTGCATTTTGCACCTCTTTTTTAATTAATTATATATCTTTAGAGTGCAAAAAGTTACACTGCCGCAAAAATAGTCAAAAAATTATGTTTTTAGCAAAATTATTGCGCTCTCGAACAATTTTTCGCCCGCGGGGACACTCTGCCATGTCACAAAATCGCCCTCGCCATCGATTTCGTACTCGAGTTTTGCGCGCTTTAGTGTATCAATAGCTTGCATAAGCGGCATACCAACAAGGTTCGGCACCTCGATATTTGGCTCCATTTTCTCTAGGTCCTCGGTCAGATTTGTAGGGGCAATATTTAGATAATTAAACAGTCCGCTAAAAACTTGCTTTGCGTACGGTGCTGCCACCATACTACCATAATACACACCTGTCCCTGGCTCATCCACACAAAGAAGCAGCACATACTCTGGGTCCTCAACAGGATAGCAACCTACAAAACTCGACACATACTTCCCATTAGCGATATGCCCATTCTCGTACTTTTGCGCAGTACCCGTTTTACCGCCGATTCGGTACCCTGGGACAAAACTATACAGCCCCTTTGTACTAACGACCTGTTCCATAAGGCTAGCGACAGTACTCGATACACTCTTATCCAACACCTTGCGAACGGCGACACTATTAAATGTCTTTGTATCGCCAGCGGGAGTCGTGATGGACTTAATAAAATGCGGCTCGTATAGTGTGCCATTTAATACAGCGCTAACAGCAGTAATCATCTGTAGTGGGGTTACGGCTACCGCCTGCCCAAAGGCAATGCGTGCAAGGTCGACATTTTTTACGCTATTTTTATTCATCATAATACCCGCGCTCTCGCCAGCGAAGTCGATATTTGTCGTACTACCAATACCAAAGCGCTCAAGGTACTCGTATAATTTATCGACTCCGAGCCGCAGCCCTAAGTCCATAAACACGCTATTGCAACTATTACACAAGCCCTCCGCCAATGTCTCCGAACCGTGCCCAGTCGTGCGCCAACACTTGATTTTTTCGCCATCTACTACCCTATAGCCTGGGTCGTAAAACTTTTCCTCGACACTTGTCACCCCCTCGGCTAGCGCTGCGGAAATAGTAAAAAGTTTAAATGTACTCCCTGGCTCATACACATCGACAATGTTTACATTCTTGCTATACTCAAGCAATTTCTCGACATCATCGCGTGGTGGGTTGTTTAAATCAAAACTCGGCTTTGAGACCATTGCCAAAATTTCGCCATTTTGCGGGTTTTGTATGATTGCAGTGACTCCCTTTGCCTGCTGTTCAATTAGCGCGCGCTCACACACGGACTCGAGAATCTCTTGGATGTTTATATCAATTGTGAGGGCTATATCGCACCCATTAACTCCCGGGATGAAACTCGTAGTAGCGTTGCTCAGTTCTAGCCCTGTAATTGTGCTCTCGGTGAGTGCTGTACCATTTGTACCTGTTAAGAAGTTGTTATAATACGCTTCAAGCCCCGCTTGCCCTACATTATCAATAGTTGTAAATCCTAACACACTGGTCAACGCATCGCCATACGGGTATTGTCTTGTACTGGTCTCCCCTAAGTAAATGCCATCTAATTCATAGGATAAAATTTCCTTTGCGGTATCGATATCCACCTGCGACTTTATTAGACTTTCCGACACATCGGTCTTAACCACTTTTTCGTACACCGTGTCATATTCTAACCCTAATTTTTCGCTAAGCAAACTCGCCACCGCCGCCGAATCACGGACATTGCTAGCGCGCGTATATACATTGTAACTCGTGTAACTCGAGGCAAGCACATTCCCCTCTCTATCGAGAATTTTTCCGCGCAGCCCCGAGAGTGATAGGTCCCTAGTCCACTGGTCTAGGGCGCGCGCCTGTAGAGTATTGCCCTCGATAATTTGCACGACAAAAAGCCTCCCCATTACGCACAAAAAAAGAAAGGCCATTACGCTAATCACGCATAATAGTCTCTTTTGTAAACTTGAAATTGTATACTCCATTCTGCCCCCTAGGGCTCGCTATCTACCAAACAAATACGAGAAAAACTCGGCAATCTTGTTAAAAATGTTGTCACTTGGCGTAATTTCTACGGGGTTTGTGGGAGTGATGTCTACATTTGTGCCACCATTCACCCCTTGCATTCCCTCAGGCACGGAGCCAGACTCGTTTATAATACTGCCGTTAAGGTCCTCGAGTTCCCCTTCTTGGACAACAATACTATCACTTATTCCCGAAATATCGCGATTGAGTGCGCCGATTGCGAAAATGTTACAAATTACTAACGCAAGTAGTAACACCATACACACAGCCCCTGTCGCTATCCACATTTTTTTGCGGGTGGACATTTTCTTCGCTGCGGTCTTGGTCTCATATGACTTAATCTCGAGTGTGGGCGCCTCATTAGGCACATTTACTACATCGCTATACTTTGGGCGAGCGCGCATTTTAGCCAAAGTATCGCTCTCGCCAAAAAATGGATTAGTTAAAGTGTCAGTCTGTCGCGCCTTTGGCTTCTCAACTTCGGGTTGAGTGTAGGTGTTTACCATATTCGCCCTATCAATTGCATCGTACGCTTTGTTTAAATCAGTCGCTGTATGCGAGTTGTCAAAGCGCTGTACTTCCCGCTCAATTTCCGTTTTCGCGGGCGCCGTGTTTTCCTTTACCCTCTCATCGATGAGGTCTAAAATGCTAGTCGTGGGTTTCTCTAATGTGGTAGTACGAGCATCATCATCTTTATAAGACATAATAATATACTCCTTTTAGTACTATTTTATCACAACTTTTCGATTATCCTTAACTTTGCGCTGTGAGCGCGCGGGTTAGATGCAAGTTCTACATTGCTCGCTACAATCGGCTTTTTGTTAATCAGCACCCCTTCAGCTTTGTGGTGGCACACGCACACAGGCAAGCGTTTATCACAAATACAATCGCTGCTCAAAAGGTTAAATGCACTCTTTACGATACGGTCCTCTAGGGAGTGGAAAGTGATAATACACATCCGCCCACCCCTGTTTAGCCCCTCGCGAAACATCGATAGAATTGTCTCATTTAGGCGTGCTAGTTCGCCATTTACCTCGATGCGAATTGCCTGAAAAACGCGCTTTGCTGGGTGGCCTGAGTTGAATCTAAATTTTGCAGGCACGGCACTAGACACAATGTTAGCCAAATCTAGTGTCGACTGAATTTTTTTCTCACGGCGGCGCTTAGTAATAGCATTCGCTATACTCTTAGAGAACCGCTCCTCACCATAGTCGCGAAAAATGCGCTCGAGTTCACTCTCGGTATACTCGTTTACTACCACCTCAGCAGTTAGACTAGAGTCGGCATCCATTGCCATATTGAGTGGACCATCCGCTATATAACTAAACCCGCGCTCTGGAGTGTCAATTTGGTAACTACTCACCCCGAGGTCAAGCAAAATCCCATCGAGCCCTGCGATTTTATTTTCCGCTAACACTTCTTTAAAGTCCTTAAAATTCCTATGCGCGAATATTTTGCGGCACGAGTACGGCTCTAGTCGTTTTGAGGCAAACTCAATAGCCGTTTTGTCAAGGTCAAACATAACAAGTGTGCCAGTACTATCTAGTCTTTTTGCAATTTCGCTACTATGCCCGCCCCCGCCTAGCGTGCCATCCATATACACTTTAGAGGGCGCAATATTTAGCCCAGCAATGCATTCATCGAGCATCACCGAAATGTGCTTAAACTCCATACGCTACCTCCTTTTTATAAAAGTCCCTAGTTTTTTAACCGCCAAAACCGCGTGTCTGCCGCTTTTTATTTGTCGCGTGTCTATTATAAATTACTAATTATTATAACACAAAAGTATAAATATTCAAAACAATTTTGCATAAAAGCCTCCCAAAACGACCGCAAAAAGCCCTAAAAACGATTAAATTAGGTATTTTATCTAAATTTTTTATAAAAAAATTAAAAAAAAAGTGGCACTTTCCGTAAATTATGCCGTTAGGTGTCAGTATTTACTTGTATAATTAAAAAGCCAATTCGGTGACTTTTCTTTTTTGGCCACTTTTTTCTTTTGAGGTGATAATAAAATAAATATTTATATCTAGAGAGTACTTACTGAGTAAGTACGATATTTTTTATTTTTTTAATTAATAATAGTAGTTTAGTTAGGGTTATGGGTGGTTGGGTAAAAGTACGGGGTTTAACTGATTTAGGGGGGTCTGGGGGGAGTAGATAACTTGCGCCATTGTGTGGAAAAGTGCGGGGGCTTGTTGATAACTTGCCAGACACCACCTCTTCCCTGTTGATGATTTTGTGAAAACTGCAAGTATAAAATAGAAAATAACTTTTGTCAATTTTTGGGGCTCGTTCTACTTTTGCTTAACTAGCGTACTTCACTAACTAGCATATAAAAAATAAAAGCATTAGATTTTACTAATGCCTATTTGTTTTTAGGTTGTTTTCGCAAAGTTGTTGGAGTAGTTTGGTTTGGAAGACATCAGGCACAAATCTAAGCTCCTGTACACAATCACTAAAAACTTGCCCTGGCGCAACACTAAAAACCTGTCCGCCCTGCTCAATTAGCAACAAGATTACCCGATCATCCCATTCCCTCCGACCATAAATAAAGTCAGCTATAAGGCCGCTGTATGTGTTAGCATCCAGTCCTTTATAAAAACCAGGATCTTTTATTTTGTGTTGTGTTAACTTCTCAATTCTAAAGCCGTTTTCATTTTCCTTAAAAGACTTATATATATGAGGAGTTCTGTAAATAAGCTCGTTGTCTTCTAATAACTTATATAAATTGTAGTTGTCAAAAGTCAAAATTTTTTCGTACGGGAAAGCACCCAAATTTCGAATCCACTTATCAACCTCATCATCAGTGATCAGTGCCACGATTGAGTCATAGTACTTTTCGAGTTTATTGGCCTTTAATATTTTCTTTAAATACTCCTTTAAGTCCTCGGTATACTGTTCAAAAGTGGGTTGTTTATTTATAGACTTTTCATCACCTTTGTGCATTGTACCCGTAGACAAATAATCTACGCTGACTTGAAATACTTTGCCAAGATTTATAATATCCTCTAGACTGGGTTGACCTTCACCTGTCTCCCATTTGCTAACCAGTTTACTAGACACATTTAGCTTTTTAGCCAAGTCGCTTTGAGTCCACCTGTTCACCTTTCTTAAATTTGAAATTCTTTCTGCAATACTTTTCATATGCACCTCCGAAAATATACCAATATTATAACATAAAAGTTTGCAAATTTCACTAATTTAAGGCAATTTCTGTGTCTATGTTTTGTAGACTCTTTTTAAAAAATAGAAAAAAAACATAAAATTTCGAATTTTTAATTCTACTAATTGTGGAGTCGATGCTTTTGATTCAAATATTAATTAATTTCACAAACTTCAACCAACTCGCAATTTTGCAAGGGCAGGCTCCTTCCGCCTGTCTGCAGTGAATTGCTTTTCACATATTAAGGTTGTAGTTATTTTAACTAACTACTCACCTACCTCACATACAGGTACCAACTCGCAATTTTGCAAGGGCAGAATGCGCTCCGCTTATTCTGGCTGCAGTGTGTCGCAAACTTCAACAAGTTTACTGTTTCAGCGACAGAATGCGCTGCGCTCATTCTGGCTGCAGTGTGTCGCAAACTTCAACA
>CASEHF010000019.1 GCA_949287685.1 uncultured Christensenella sp.
ATTATTAAACGCTGCGGTGATACTGCCTAGATTTTCACCTACCAAACCGCCCACATTAACGGTACTTGGGTTCAGTACATTGACTATCACTTGTGGCATATCGTTTGTCGTGATACCTGTGTAATTATTGCTCCAGTTTAGTGTTAAGTCCGTAAACGAAGCCGCGGTCGCGTTATTTAGGGTAACCTCGGGGATATCGCCTATGGAACAGTTATAAATCGCGCCATTATTTACCCCCGCTAGCACACCTAAGTTAAATTCTGTACCGCCTGCAACTTCAATTTTACTAATTTTTAAAGTAATGCTCGACACGACTACATTCTTTGGAATTTCGCTAAATAGTCCCATATTTCCATTTGCACTTGACTCGCGAATGTTTGCAAACTCAAAGACTACGCCGTTACCTACGATTTTTCTCACATTGTCAATCGCGATATTTGGTAGAGTGATTAAATCGATTTTATCGGTATCGATAATTAAAGTTTTCTCTGGGGTCTCGCTGTCTGCGAACTGACCAGTTAGCATATTTATATCGCTAACGAATATTGGAGTCATAGCGCTGCCCGCAGTAGTATCAATTAACCCCTCGAGAGTGATTGGGTACATAAAACTACTTTGTCTATTCGAACCTGTTGAATCTGTCGTGGTCATATAAGTCCAGTCAGTGAGTAGATTTGTGTTATTTTGTCTAAAACTACTTGCATCGAGCATTTGCATTGCGGTTAAGTTCGTGCCAAATATGTCGGTAACTCCGCAAAGTTCGCCCGAGTAGTATGAGTAAAGCACTCGAGCATTCTCGTGGTCAAGTATCCCCACAATCGCGCCAAGCCCTAACTCATCTGTTTGACTAGGCATACGGCTAGCGACATTGGAAACTGAAATCGAGTATGCGATGTCTATATTTGTAACTCCCGCAATACCACCGATGTAAGAAGTGATTGCGGAGTTTGCCTCAAAGGACACGACACCATTTGAAAGTGTATTGTATATAGCAAGTTGAGTATTCCCTGCAATTCCGCCGATGAGGTTACGACTGTTTGATGACTGAGCGTTTGTAATCTCTAGTCTACCTACAAAGGCGCTATCTGAAATCCTCAAAATTCCGTTAGGTCTATCGAGTTCTGTATATACGCCATCGCGGAATCGCCCTTGGATAACGCTACCAATTAGTCCACCGCCATAAATGTAACTTGCTGAAGTGTTAATCACGATATTCCCGCTAACCAAGTTGCTATCAAAAATCAATCGAGGTTGACCTACGGGTACAACTGTAGCGTTTGCCATAACTAGGTTATTTTGACTAAAGCCTGCGATTCCCCCAGCGTAGACACGAGCATTTTGGGTGGCATTGTGAGCGATTTCACCACTAAAGACAACATTACTAATCGCGTATCCATTAAACTGCATTGAGGAGTTTGTCCCAGTGAACTCTTGGTTATTCGTGATACTACCAACGAGTCCCCCGAGGTAGACATAGTCGCCATTTACATTAGATGTAATTACCGCACTACTACGCACATTAGTTAGGCTAGTATTCTCGCAAAGCCCGACAATTCCGCCAAGGTACGCATTTGAGTTAGAGGCATTGTTTGCTCTAGATACAGTTAGCGCACCAGCAGTAAGCACATTCTGTATGCTGCTCGAACCAGTAACCGACCCGAATAGTCCGCCTAGGCGAATATCAGCATCGTTGTTGTCGGCTGTAATATTTGCGGTAAAGTCTAAGTTCTCCTCCTCGAGGAGAAGGACTGCCCTAGCCGTAAGTATGCCGCTAGACAAACCACCGAGACCTCCAATATTTAAGGCATAGTTGTTATTAGAACTATAACTTAGTGTAAATGTACCAAACTGTGTACCGTTAACCGAGTTTGTAACGGTGCCGCTACCAAATAGCGAGCCTATGTTTACCGAAACGCCTAAGTTTGCTACAAAGTCAGTGGCTACTATTTCGCCTAGTATATTTACATTTACGAAATCACAATTTTGCGCAGTCCCTGTAATTAGGGCAATATTATCTACCTTGTTTACGACTAGCGCGTTGTCATTAATTAGGCTAATGTTCACATTCTCAAATGTCGCGCCACGACTCTCCTGAGCGAGTAACCCTACACTCGTAATTAAAGTATCATTTGCATCGCCATTAATTACGGGGCTGAAATCAAACACAAAGTTGACATTTAGTAGTCTAAAGCCATCTAAGTAGCCAAAGAATGAATCAAAACTGCCGCTAGCGGTACTATTAAAGTTTCTTAGGGTAATTGTGGCAGCGGTCGTAGTCTCCTGTCCTGAGACCTCAATAGGCACGGCCCCTTCTAGCCTACCACTAATGGCATTTTGCCAGTCAGTCGCAATCGTATTCTTGTGCTGAGCATTAATCTTGTTTATCCAGTCTGCGCCAGTAATCACGATATCGCTAACAATTCTGCCGTAACTATTTCTATTGGTATTCTCGAGGAAGTTGAATAAACTGTCTACCGAATCAATCTCGGTAACGGTCGCTGAATAGTTTGCATTAAGTATTGGGAAGCGATGTGCGGTCTTTGTAGTATCTAGGTTCCACACGGCATCATTAAAGCCATTAAAGGCTCGGTCATCTATGGAAGTAGCACTGCTAACAAAACTTGTAGAAGTAACCGAAATGTTGGCAATTTCATTATTTACAGCACCGACATTACCGATTGCGTGCAAGTTAGCATTACCAATGCTTGTGGTCGCCTTCACATTTGTAGCGGCGTTTGCGAGCGATTTATCCCCAGACACACTAGCGGCGCTAACAAAGGGAATAATTCCAGAGTTGTTCGCTGTGTTTACATTAAAGCCTAAGTAACCAACCACGCTACCGAAGTAATTACCCTCGGTGTCGATTTTATTAAGTAATGCACGGTCAGTCGTATCGTAATTGATTACTGCTGCAATTAGTGCCTCTGTGGAGTTTGTTAACACCGGTGCGCCTATCATAGCGCCTACAACTCCACCTAATATTGCGCCCTCACCCAAGATTCCACCGTTTAGAGCGCCTGTCGTGTAGACTTGGTTTAAAATTGCGCCATATCTAAACTCGCCCTGTACGCTCATCCTACCATCTGCCTCAATCGTGTAGTTTGCAATACTGCTTGAATTAAATACGCGGTCAAAGCCTAACGATAGATTACGCAAATACGAGAGTACTACACCATTTACATTGTCGTAGTTGGCGAGTCCATTTGCGCCCTCATCGGGGGATTTTATCGACATACCAACTATACCGCCGACAATGTAACTATTATTTGCAATAACTGATACGCGTGAATAACTATTGCTAATCAGTCCGCCAATATTCAGTCCCACGAGTCCACCAACAGCGATTGCGCTAGTTTGCTCAGTATTCGCAAATAACCCAGTATAGCCTATATAGTTTCTCATATCATCGGAGGAGTTTATATTGCTATCGAGGGCGATTTGAGCCTTATCACTCAACGCGATGTATGAATTTAAAATTTGTCCACGGTTCTCACCTACGAGTCCGCCAGCAAAGTTTGCCCCGCGGATAGATGCAGATACATCGGTGCCACTACCTAGGATAAAGCGCAAGCCCTTTGCCTCGGTACTCTCGCTAAGTAGCCCCACTACACCACCGACAGTCTCGCCAAAAATGTCGACATTGCCATTAACTACAAGGTTCTGCACTCTTGGGTTACTCTCGGCATTTTCCTCGACATTGAGGTCGATGACACCAATTACGCCGCCAGCGTATGAGTAGTCGCGATACACTTGACTCGGTGTGTAGTAATTAAGTAGGTTACCTTCAATTGTAGCACCTATTGAGTTTACTGAAATGTCGCTAAAGATATTTCTAATCTCGCTATCGCCCGACACAAAGCCTGCTAGCGCACCAGTCATATTGCGACCGCTAATTGATGAAGTACTATCAGCACCGCTAATGTAGATATTTTCAATAAAGGAATCTACTACACTACCCGCTAGGGTACCCACATGGCGAGCAAGTGCATTTATCTCGGTCTCAATCTCGAGATTTAGATTCATTACACTAGCGCTATCGAGAGAGTCAAACACACCAAAGTCATTTGTTAGACTCGTGGTGGCACTCAAATACCTATAGTTTAGTCCCGTGAGGCTATATCCATTACCCAAGAATTTACCCTTGAATATGGTATCATATGCTGTTTCATCGATTGAGGAATTAAAGTTAATATCGGCAATCAATGACACATAGTAGTCGCCAAAAATGTATTTCGCTACCACGCTAGAGGATGACACATATTGAGGGTTGCGCTCCATAAAGGGCGAGCGCATAGCCCCCAATTCATCGGCGTAGTAGAATATATTTTGCCAATCAGCAAGAGAGGCAATTATTGCGGGGTTATACTCAGTCCCCAACTCAAAGCCCGCATCGTAGGTGTAGTCATCAGACCTGTGCGAGTAATATACCTTGTCCGCAAAGCGAAGTTGCGGGCCTAGGTAGGTCTTGTTCGGGTTTATGTACCAGGTACTCATATCGTTATCCGCGATAACAAAGCCATCGAACGCAAGCCCTTGAGCATTGCTCCACTCAGCGGCAGAAATTGCCTGTGCGGGTTCATTTGCATCACCGTAGATATTGTCGGTACTATAGTAGTATGAGTATTCTACTGTCGCGTTTTCGCCATTTTGGACATTACCCTCGGCATCTACCCCGACAAATACGCCGTTTATTAGTCCAGTTGAGTTAATCTTGCTCATAGAATAGCAGTATCTAATTTCGCCGCGGTCGGTATTCTCATAGACAAACCCACCGATTGCGTTTGAACTGGATAGTGCCATATTACTGTAACTATTTCTAATAATTCCAGCATTTGAATGAACGAGTCCGCCAATTGTACCGTAGGCAATAATTCCGCCAAGAGTCGATTGTGCGGTGTCATCGAGTTGACCTACTGCATAACTTGACTCAATACGACCTGTATCTGTCTGGTCAGCGACTAATCCACCAGTTTTGGAGCCGTTACTATTACTACTACTGTTACTGAAAATTGACATACTGTAATTTACTATTGCGCCGTTAGCGAAGTAACTATTTGATACGACACCCTTATTTTGTCCAACCAAGCCCCCGACATTACCCGAGGCAAATAGATTTAGCCCTTGCACTGCGTATTTAGGGTTAATACGGTTGTAGCCAAGCGCGTTGTCAAGGTCAACTCTACCTACGCGGCTATTAGTGATGTATCCTTTATTCTGTCCTACGAGTCCACCGATATTTGTAGTCACCGTACGCGAAGGAGTGCTAATATCAGTAAGCACGAATGTAGAGGCAAGTGTCTTGTAATTTACATAATTCCCCCTGCCCTCTAGCATTTGATTAAAGATTGAAGTAGCAAAGGCAAATTCGGTATTACTGCTCACTGTGTGTGCGGTGTTATCGTAAATCGTGCGCCAAGCCTCTTTAGTTTGAGTAACCACTACATCACAGTTGTAAATGACAGCGCCCTCAGATACAACTCCCGCGAGGTAGCCAAAGTTTACATTCATAGCGCCCTCGAGGTCGACAAAGATGTTATACGACACATCGACAATCAAGTTCTTTAGTACCGTACCGCTCTGCAAAGTGCCAAACAATCCGTAGTTTGCGGTGCTTTCTGCTCGATTTGCGGCAAAACTGCGAATGTAAATCACATGTCCATTACCATCGAGCGAGGCAATTGCTGTATCAATAGGGGTCCAGTTCTCGAGCACTATGTCGGTAGTCAGCATATAACTTGCCCCCGCCTGCATACCGCGGAATTTCTCAACGGAATCCACGAGGTCTGGAGTGTCGGCAGTCGAGTTATTGACAATGTTTACCACAAAGTTCTGCTCTAGAAGTTTTGAATAGTTAAACAACACATCCTCTTGCGCTACTCCATCCAATTCACTCCTAAAGGCTAGCGTATAGCATCCAATGGACTCATCATACACATAATATGACTCGACACTGAGCATAAATTGTAGCCCCAGAGTATTAGTTATACCGCGGATTAGGTAATACGAATTGTTATCGTTCATTGTGGTGTAAGTAATTATAAAGTCACGGTATGATACTGCTGGCTGTACTACCACATAACCATTACCATCGTTGTAGTACCACGCACCCCCCTGTCCATCGCCCAATTCGTTTAGTTGTTTTAGTTTGTTATCAGCTCTAGTGCGAATTGCGGCAAGAGAAGTATTAAACGCCTCCTCATCGCCAGAGATAAATGTACGGTAGTCCTCGATGCTTGGCTCTGCGATTGTCCAAACGGCGCGCATAGTAGTATAAGTGCGCACGGAGGCATTTAGTGTGCCATTCTCAGCGCCATAGGTATAGATACTCTCGACCTCGTAATCAGCCACATAAATTGTGTACTCTAGCACAATCGGATTTAGTAGCCCTCCTGTCGCGGTGGTCGAGTTTATGGTGACTGTAATAGTAATTTTACTATCTACAGGGCGCGCATCAATACCGACATAGAACGGAATTATAAAGTCAATTACTTCCCTAGCGCCATCGCCGTAGTTTAACTTTAGTCGTGGGTCAAAGGCACAAAGTTGCGTATCGGTATATGTGCCACTACCTATAGTACCATAACTTGAAGTCAAAACTAGCGTACTATTTAAGAGTTCCCCCGTTAGTCTAAGATTTGCGACTGTTCCCTTTGCAATTGCATCGCCATTATCGGAGTCAAGCGTGAGAGTCGCGTGAGGCGCAAAAGTCGTAACGAGACTAATTGTCTGTGGCGCAAACACATAACTCGACTCGCCATCGCGCATAGCGGTTACGCTAACGGTAAAGCCATAACCCTCGGTAAAGTAATTTCCTACCAAGGTGCTGACATACACGATACCATTGTAGTACGCGTTTCCGCTCGCATCGTAGCCTGTGATTTTGTTTACAATCAAGGCGCCGTTTTCGTTATACTGAGTAGGAATTGAAGTGTATTTGCCATTACGGTATACCATTTGCTGTAGTTGCGCGCGCTGATTTGTTGATGCATCTATCGAACTAGCGAGTAGTAAATAATCATAATATGCGTATTCGGGGGTCACATCGATGCGCAGTATCCCCATAGTGCCAGGAGAAAGTAGATTACTGTCTGCCTCGCCATTTTCCATTGAGGTAGGTCCGTAGGTAAAGTGCTTTATATCAATGTATGAAATTTGCGATGGTGTAAAGGTAACCCTAAAGGTATAAACGCCATAAATACCGCTTTCATCACTCACGGTGATTGAAATATCATAGTTTTTATCCTCGGTAATTGCTTTATCCTCATCGGCGAGCCTAAATAGATATTGCTGCGTATACAAGACATTTGTATCAATATTCGGGGCAAGTACAGATAGAATTTCGCTGGTGTCTACGATTTCGCCATTGTGCTTTACGACAGGAGATGATAGAATGACTGCCTGAGTATTGTCGGTAAACACATCGAATCTAATAGTCGATGTCCCGCCACTCTCTAGCACCGCATCAGATGCCTCTGCGTTGAAGCCTGCCTGTGTAATTCCGTTATAGATGACACAATAAAAGTTTCTAGCGACAGTGTCAAATGTGTAGTAATATGTTTGCCCGCCAAAAGTCACCTCGGCGTACGGACATAGCATTACCTCAACTCCGTTAGTGTTAAGGGTCGCCTCTAATCCGCTCAATAAGTTTGGCTGCCCGTATGGAATGTAGACCGTATTTGACACAAAGGGATAATCGGTAAACTCAAAGTAACCCGTTTCGTGAGTCGAGTAACTAATACCGATTGTATCGTAGTAGTTTATGTCGTGATTGCGTGTAAATGTAGGTACTAATAGTTTCCCTGTGTATTTTTTGACACTTATAGTATTTTGGTCGATTGCTGTGATTGAATTGTCAAATTCATCGAGAACATCGTAATCATTAAAACCGCTAATTACATTTATTTCGACATCGACTCTCGCGTTTACATCGAGTAATGATTGGAAAGTTAAAGTGAATGTACCAGTCGACTTGAAAATTATATATGCGCCGAGGACAGACAGGCTGTCTTGGACTACTTCGGCGATGTTAGAATTCGAGGATGTAACTGATAATGTCCACTTTGAGGGGTCAATTAGCGCACCCGACCCTTCGGTCACATCGATTTGAGGGCTGACTACGATATCAAATAATCCGTTAGGTGTGTCGGCACTGGTGTTATAGATATCGAGTACATATTGTCCATTCGAATTTGCGCGAATGTTATCGAGCATTACGATACTACCTAAGTTTTGATAACTTGTAAAGGTAGGGATTAAGTCGCCTGCTTGAGTGAGTGTCAGTGGTGTGACATCTATGTGCCTAATAGCCTGATTATATAGCCAACCGCGGTCACGGTCATACAGAAGCGGCAAATTATCATTGACCGTGTCCATATAATCAGCATCGTATTTTACCCAAGCGAGGTTCGAGTCTGCCGAGCCAAAGCCCCAGTTTTGGTAGACTTTGTTAAGGTTAAAGTCGCCAGTAGCAGGGTCGACCACCATATCCTCGTGCGTAGCGCTACCCGTGATGCTATCTGTAGTATCAGCAAGGTAGTATGTGCTAGTCGTGTTCCCACCATTTGTGTTTGTACCGATTAAATTACGGTATAAGGTATTATCATTGATATTTGTAATAATCACATGAGCGTAGCAGGTGTCGATATAGTTACTTACCCCAGTCGCGGTAAAGATACCTACTAACTCACCTGTATTTTGACTAGTCGCTCTGGTAAACAACTTTCCATTTGAATACGCGTTTAATAAAATGCTAGTAGTTATAGGCGTGTTAGCATCGATTATATACGCGCCTAACAGTCCACCACCTACGCCTGTACCGAGAATGTTTACATTATTTCTAGCAAACACACTGTTTAGGAAAGTATTGTGAGCGTACCCAATTAGTCCGCCGACATAGTTTTGTCCCATTACATCGCCAGTAAAGTTACCCGCAATGCTGAATTCCTGAGTTATGTAACCCATAGCGTATGAGTATGTAATTCTGCCGCCCTCGGAGTAACCGACAAGTCCGCCCACATACTCCTCACCACTTGCCATTGCTTGATTTACGCTAGTGGCGTTTAAGTCCTCGTAGTTTTCGGCACGGCTATAGTTAATAGTACCAGTGTTGTACCCAACTATACCGCCGACATAGTTGTGCCCTTGTGTCTTGACACCGACAATGTTCTTATACTCTATATTATTACTAAATAGCCCCAAGGTGCCTGCATTTTTACCAGCGAGTCCGCCGACATTATCGTATAGGGTCGCCACAATAGTGCCGAGCACATTTTGTGAATATACAGAACCGCGCTCAATATACCCTACTAATCCTCCAATTGCACTGTCGCTTGTGTAATAAGTCTCCCGTGCGAGGGTTAGATTTACGCGGCTAAGAGTCTCCTCCTCCTGTCCAATTACCGCGCCATCAAATACGCCGACCAAACCGCCGACATAGGCAACAGTTGCCCCGATGTCGGTACGCAGTGATATGTTTGTAAACACTCCCCTAGCACTACCATACAGTCTACCAGCGAGCGCACCAAATGACAGTGTATACTCATCGCTATATACACCAGTAATTAGCGAAGTAGATACCGTATAGTCGGTCATACGAATCGCACAGTTCTCGACATCGCCATTAATGACTCCCGCGAGCATACCCAAGTCAATAGTCTCTATATCATAGTGATTATTAATAGCCATTGCCAAAGCATCAGTTAAATTTAGCGAGAATTGTGAGAAGGTAAAGTCGATATTGCGGATATTGCCACTGACGCTACCGAATAGGCCCGTTAACATTGAGTTCTCGATTATCATAAACTCGTTTGGCAGAGTGATACCGATAATAGACTGCTTGTGGCCGTCGTACTCATAGCGGTATGAGTTTAGGGAGCCACTAAACGGAACACCTAAATCCTTTCCCAAAGGCAAGTAACTGCCGTAGTTTGACAAGTCAATGGTCTGCATTAGAGTATAGTCTTTTGTCATTGCATCAGCACTCGAGCCTATTGCGATAAAGTCCTCTGGGGTATAGATTGAGTACGGAGCAGTCACACCATCCTCGACAACGACCCAAATGTCGATATGATAAATTTCATCGTAGTCAATTGTCTCAGAGTTTACTCTATCAAGAGGATAAATGCGCACTACTGCATAACCTGCGTTTTTAGCGATAATCTTGTTACTATTATTAGAATCGAATGTAATTACTGCATCATCGCCATTCCCTAAATACTCGGTAGTCGCAACGGGTATTCCGCTGGCATTGAGTTCGGCATTGTAGATTTTATAGCCGAGCCGCGTGTCAAAGGGGCTGCGCGGGGTAATAGATGTGTTGATTGTAAAAGTGGTACGCTCCTCTGTACCCTCACCACGCAGGCGTATACCCTCGGTGTTATTATAGTTTGTCACCTCGATGCTTTCGACCATTGTAGGTCGCTCAATAATTACCGTACACGAAATTGTATGGACAGTACGATATTCGCGAACGGAGGCGTAAACTACTGTTTCATAGGTCTTGAGAGTGTCTTGGTCACTTAGATTTGCGGTAATTGTCGCCCTACGACCATTTGACACAATGGTTAGCAGGTCTGGGTCTCTCACTGTCCATTCAATACCTCCGTACTTTAGGGCTGTCGCATCATCGTTTAGGAATATATCGAGGCTCGCGGATGCGGCTGCCACATCCTCATAGTATAGACTGTTTATATCAAATAATGTTTGTCCAAGAGTGATGTTTGTCAACTCTTTTGTTCCGTTCCAGTAGAAGTAATTAAGTGGCTTGTAAATTGTGACTGACAGTCTGCGCTCACTCGTAATCAACTCCCAGCCCGCATCCACCTGTCGGTTAAACGAGAAGTTAACTATGATGTCAATCGGCTCATCGGTAGGGTTTAGCGCTATAAAACTAAAGGTATTGTCCTCGTTTAGTCCATAGAGCCTAAGGTAATTATTATTAGCATCGGTGCTAGCGACACGAATTTCAATTTGCGAACTAGCGGGGTTGCTAATACAAGCGACATCGATAATCGCGCCTTGTCGTACGGTTATATCCGTAACACCTATATCAATTAACCCATCAAAATCGTTTACATAGCCAGCCTCGTGCCAAGTTTCCTCGGCTATATTTACATTGCTGGTACTATGCTCGGTAGATAAATAAAATTCCTCAGGTACGACATAGACAAACACGGGTAAATTTTCACTTACGCCGCTCTCTGCTGTAATTGTTATGTATGTCTCGCCCTCTTTTAGCCCAATGACTCTATAGGAGTACTCTGCCCCACTACTCTCGACTTTGGCTATACTTGGGTCATATACTGTGAGGGTAAAGCGCGGATTACCCGATTGCGGACCTAGGCTAGTCGAATAGTTTATTACAAAACCTGCATTATTATCTACAGCCACTCTCACGGCATCAGTAGATGGCGTAATCCCTACAACGCCCGCTCTAACTGAAAATGTAATTGTATTTACGACAACTGGCAGGGAATCATCAAAAGTGTTTGCACGCAATTCAAGAGTAAAGCCATCCTCGATTTCGCTACCAGTAGCGAGAGAAACATAAAATGTAGTGTCGCTACGCAGTAGTTCACCGAATTCGTAATTTAAGTAACCAGCATAATTTTTAATCTCTGCGTAACTATGCCCTGTCACTAAAATGTTCAGCCCAGCGAGTTTTGTCTCAAAAATATCGCTTCCTGGAATCTCGCCATCGATTGCGGTAACTACTATTTCAAAATTGCGATTAATCGCCTCCTCGGGACCGACTCTAACATTCACTTCGGCACCACGGATGTTATCATAATAATCTTGCACATCCATATTCACAGGGCTACTTGATGGTGAGGTCGTACCACCTGAAACCACCACCTGGTCAGCAATGCGCCAAACTCTCACATCGTAACTACGCGTAAAAGTTATATAGGTTTTCAAAGTCACGGGGTCAATTAAATCGATGTTTACATTTAATCTAGTCAAGCCACTATCAAGCGCAAAAATCGTAAAATCATTGTTTACATCGATTGCCGAGGTGTAGGCAATTTCTGAGTCATCGGTAGTTAGGCGGATGCTGTAATTCTGCACATATTCATCCACGACTACATTAATAGAACTAGAGTTCATAATATCTGAGTTTATAGTGAGCAGCAACTCCTCTAACTCTGTCTCCCCCTGCATTAGGTGGATTCCCATAGAGTCAATCGGCTGATAGATAAGCACATAGATTGCGCAACTAACTCCGTATGGCATACTCGCCTCGATTTGCAAAATACCCGTTTCTGCATCTATATCGGCAATAAGAGTGTTATCCGAAATAGTAACGCCATTTAACGGAGCGACTCCGTATGCGGAATTCCATAACGGACTCGTAGGACTCATTATTGAGAAAGTCGCAGTACTTGGATAAACGCGACTAGGCGTAAAACTAATTAAACTACCTGTCTCGAGATTTAGACTATGTCCAGCCTCTAGAGCCACTGTTTGATTGAGACTCTCCATAGCGGTAGCCTGTTTATACACATTTACTACAATATCCTCGCTGACAATTTGGCTAGATTCATTTGATACAACTCGAATTATAGTCGAGCCTGGGTTTTTCGCAGTTAGTTTAATTTTCGATACATTGTCCTCAAGTGAAACAACTTCTGCGGTAACCACCATACTGTCCTTGTACCAAAAATTTACACTCTTTAGCATATCATCGCTAGCGCCCTCGAGTGTCGCGGTAATGATAGTCGAGGCAAAGTCAGCAGGCTGTGCACTCTCGCCCTCATCGCCCTCTACCTCGCTATCATCCTCACTTGTCTCGGGGGTGTCGAGATTGATATCATCGAGATAAAGCGAGACTTGGTTGGTCGATACTGTAATACGCACATTCGCATAAATATCACCACAGCCCGCCAACCCTAGCGCGCCTATCAAGACAAACAAGAATGCTAATAGCATATACTTAAATTTTGATACAAAACTTTGTTTATTCATACTCTTTTCCCTATTTTTATTTTGTCGAATTTGTGTGTATTTATTTACAAATTTTCCAAAAATTCTACATTTTTAATTGTATTAAAAAATGCATATAAAAGTCAAACAAAATAGCCTCGAAATCAAAAAATATCTATTAATCTAAAAAGTATAAAATTTGAGCAATAAGTAGTTATTTGCTTGATTAAAATTAAATTAATTAGTATAATTTTATTAAAAATAAAAATTTGGAGTGTGTTATGGTAAACGATAAAATTTTATACGACCTTGATGATTCTTTCGGCAATTGGTGGCAAAAGGGCTTTGATGCCCCGAAAATGACTAATAATTTGTACCCTTATACTAAGTTATTTAGTCCTATTACAATCAATCACTTAAAGGTAAAAAACCGCCTAGTCATGGGGCCTATGGGCAATATCGACATGGCGGAGGAGACAGGTAGACCCAGTCAAAAGATGATTTCCTACTTTGAGGAGCGCGCAAAAGGCGGCGTTGGGCTGATTACGACTGGTTTAATCCCTGTTAGTTTTGGTATCGACCCAACAGTAAAGGAGTTAGGCGATTTAAGTTACTTCCCGCGTATTGACCGCAGTCGTACTGTATTCTCGGGCTGGCGTGAAGTAGCGGCAGGCGTGCATTCGCACGGGGCAAACATTTTTATTCAGTTAACCGCGGGACTTGGGCGCGTGGGAAACCCGCAGTGTCTACTCACTCAATTCAAACTCCCCGTATCTGCCTCGTGGAATCCAAACTTCTATATCCCACAAATTCCGTGCATGCGTATAAGCGGCAGGAAGTTAAATAAACTTGTCAAAAACTTTGGACAAGCTGCTGCTGATGCTAAGGCTATGAACATCGATGGTGTATATCTACACGGTCACGAGGGGTATTTCCTAGAGCAACTGACCAACCCCGCCTTTAACCGCCGTTCTATGGGTAAATATAGCGACTGGCAGCGCTTCGGTATTGATGTAGTAAAGTCTATTCGTGCGCGCACGGGCGACCGCTTCCCTATTATGTACCGTATTGACCTATCCCTGATGCTAAACGCTACATACAAAGAAAAAATGGACAGCGTAAAGAGCCTGAAAAAATTCCGCAATGAGCGTACTGTGCAACAGACTCTTGACTATATGGTTAACCTTGTGCGTGCGGGTGTAGATATGTTTGATGTCGACCTTGGCTGCTATGATAACTGGTGGCTACCTCACCCACCAGCAAGTATGCCTAGTGGCTGTTTTCTAGACATAGCCGCGCTAGTTAAGGAATACTTTGCCGCTAATAAAATAGTGTCTAACGCTGGCGTAGAGGTGCCGATTGTAGCTGTCGGGAAACTCGGGTACCCAGACCTTGCTGAACAAGCCCTCCGCGATAACAAGTGTGATATGATAATGCTCGCCCGCCCGCTACTTGCCGACCCAGAGTGGCCAAACAAGGCATATCGTGGCGATTGTGAGAGCATTAGGCCTTGTATCGGGTGTCACGAGGCGTGCATCAAGGAATTTGTCGATGGCGGTCACCCACAGTGTGCTGTAAACCCGCGCACTGCCTTTGAGGAGGTATTCTCCAAGGAAATTCCTCTAGCGCCGAAGCAGAAAAAAGTCGCCGTAATCGGTGGCGGACCTGCGGGCGTAGTTGCTGCAAAAGTGTTAGTTGCTCGTGGCCACGAAGTCACCCTATTTGAGAGCAACCACGAAATCGGTGGCACGCTGCGCGCTGGTGGTGTACCTACCATTAAGTACGAAATTACAAACTATATGCACTACCTACAACACGAGGTTAAGGAACTGGAGAAAAACCCGCGCTTTACCCTAAAACTAAATACCACCGCGACCGCCGAGAGCCTAAAGGGGCGCTTTGATAGTATTGTGGTAGCCACTGGTAGCCACATAGTGACCCCCAAAATTGAGGGTGCTGACAACCCGAATGTAGTCACCGTTACTGAGGCTTTACTCGACCCCGAGCGCGTAAAGAAAGCCAAAAACATAGTAATAGTCGGCGGCGGCGATTCGGGCTGCGAGACTGCGTACTGGGCGCGAATTGAGTTGGGAAAAAATGTGCAGATTGTGGAAATGACCGAGAATCTAATGGCCTCTAGTTGTACCGCTAACCGCGGACACATTCTACACTATCTAGATGCCGCTAATGTAATCACCCACAACCTAAGTCAAGTTACGCGCATCGAAAAAGATGCCGTGTACATAAAGAAAAATGTACACCCTAGTGTGCCGAACCCATACAACTCTTGGCAACCGATTTTGCCCGAGAACATACACAACCCGCTCGCACCTAAGATTGGCGAAAAATACGAAAACAAACTCTTACCTGCCGACCTCGTAATTCTCGCCCTCGGTACTCGCCCGACTGACCAAATTTACTTCGATTTAGTTAGTCAAAACGCTGCGCCTGAGATTGTGCGCGTTGGAGATGCTATTCGCCCTGGTAAAGTGTTTGCGGCGACAAAGAGCGCGTACAGAACGGCTAGAAATATCTAAAAACAACCCGTAGAATAGGGAAAATTGAAAATTTGAGGAGCAAAATGACCGAAACTGTTCGTTCAAACGAGGAAAATAAGTCTAGGCATAGAGCGCGGCTAAATGGCTACAACTTATGCTATAAATATAATCGCCTATCCCCGATAAAAGAAAAGAAACAGCAAGTTTTATTACAGAAACTTTTAAAAAATGTTGGGCATAATGTACGCATAAAACCGCCATTTTACTGTGATTATGGCAGCAACATTGAGATTGGTGACAATGTAGACATTAATTATAATTGCATAATACTAGATGACAACCAAGTTGTAATCAAAAACAACGCGCGCATTGCCCCAAATGTTAGCATTTTTACGGTCTATCACCCGCTCGACCCTACTGCGAGAAAAAACACTGTAATTTTGAGTAAGCCTGTAGTAATTGAGGAGAACGCGTGGATTGGTGGCGGGGCTGTTATTTTGCCTGGAGTTACAATCGGCAAAAACGCAGTTGTGGGTGCTGGTGCAGTCGTTACCCACGATGTGCCAAACAACACTGTAGTCGCTGGTAACCCTGCACGAATTTTAAAAGAAGTAAAAATTGATTGAGTACGACCAACTAGCGAGTCTAGACTGTAGGCAATAGCGATTTCATTTCCCTACTGAGCCTCGCCCTGCGGTGCGGAGGCGGTGCGTGGGCGCACTCCCGGTATAATGTAAATAAGGTTACGCGCTTTGGGTGATTGTTTGTAGTGTTTAGGGTTGTTTAAAAGGAATAGATCCTTCGGTGCGTGGGCGCAGTGCGTAGGCGCACGCCCGGTATATGCAAGTTAAACTATGTACTTTTAGTGATTGTTTGCGGTTTGCTTGAAGGGGTTTAAAGAGGAATAGATCCTTCGTCTGAAGGCGCTGCGGGTCGAGGCTCAGGATGACCCCGAAATATAGCGGCGTACCTAAGCACTTCACTTTTTCCACCTATACGGTATATTAAGTGTACTTGTTAACTACCTTGTACTTTTATATCGGGTGTGCGCCTTCGCACTGCGGCTACGACTATGTACTATTTTATTACTGATACAACTTTGTAATATTTTATTGTTAGTACGACTACGCACTACTTATCGGGTGTGCGCCTACGCACCGGCTTCGCACCGAAAGAATCCATTCCTATTCTACTGTATATTCGCACTATCAAAATTAACACGCCTCAAATTTGACACTTAATATGCAAATTTAGGCACTTACCTAATGTTTTTACACAGCCTAATAATTAGGCGAAACGAAAAAAAGGAGTAATATTATGAAACTTAGCAAGGATGAACAAGAAATTCTAGAGGGCAAGCAAGGCGAAGTCATGGCAAAAATGATGCGTACGCTTGTCGAAATTGGCGACATTTTTGGCGCCACACGCTTCGTAGATGTCACTCACGATGGGCATATTGTGACAAGTATGGGTATTCCCCTACTCAAGCCCCTTTACCGCACCATGCAACAAATTATCGATGCGGGCATTACCTCTAAATGGAAGTTTACGGCGGACCCGCGCCCTATCGACTACGAAAATGTGAAGTGTAACTTATTAGACAAACTCGTATTTAGTAAGATTATGTACGGCAAACAACACGACTATGAGGAGCAACTAAACAAAGTGGGGCTAAGAGATAAGGATGCCTTTAGTTGTGCGTGCTACCACAAAGAAATGGGCAACATTCCTAAGAAAGGCGATATTTTGTCGTGGGCGGAGAGCAGCGCTGTCGTGTATGCAAACTCGGTCCTTGGGGCACGCTGCAACCGCAATAGTGGTATGATTGACCTCTTTGGGTGCATTTTGGGAAAAGTGCCTGAATTTGGGCTATTACTAGATGAAAATCGTAAGGCTAATTGGGTAATCGAGGTTAAAACTACCAAGACTCCCGAGGCGCAGATTTTGGGTAGTGCTATCGGTATCGCTGTCGGTGATGGTGTACCGTATATAAAGGGGCTAGACAAGTGGTTAGGCACGACCCTTGATGACAAAACTTGCTCTTACCTAAAAGATATGGGGGCTGCTAGCGCTAGCAATGGTGCTGTAGGGCTTTATCATATTGCAAACCTCACGCCAGAAGCCAAAGAGCAGGGCGAAAAATTGATAAGAGCAGATGCTAAAACCCTAGTTATTGATGACCTATACCTACAAAAAACCTATGCAGACTACCCTATTCTATGGAAAAACAAGGCAGCAAAACCGAAATTGTGCTTTATCGGTTGTCCACACCTGTCTATGGAGCAATTAAACGAGTGGGCGGACAAGATATTTAACTCGCTAATTAAAAATGGCAGGACTAAGGTTACTTGTCGCACAATCCTATGCACCTCACCCGCAATCGCTAACGAGTTTAGAAAGACTGCGCAATACCTAAAACTTGAGGCGGCTGGTGCGAAACTCACGAGCATTTGCCCGCTAATGTATCTAAACAACCCGCTGACCCACTCTCGCCCGATTATCACTTGTTCAAACAAACTGCGCACATACACGGCGGCGCGCTTCTACACGGAACAAGAAATTCTAGATATTATTACAGGAAAGGAGATATAAATATGGAAAAGACATTTAAAGGGCGTGTGATAAACGCTGGTGAACTCGTGGGGACAGCCTTGGTATCTCATCAAGGACTAAACACCCTAGCCACCTTTCAAAAAAGCGCATTAATGAACGCAAAGCAGATTGTTGGCAGTGACCAAAACAACCCTGACCTATACGGAAAAGTGATTACAGGTAAAGTGCTATGCCTGCCTCAAACGATTGGGTCGACAACTGGCGGAATGGTGCTGCAAACCGTGTGTGCTATGGGACTAAACCCGAGCGCGATGCTATTTTCAATGGAAATAGACTCCCTAGCCGCTAGTGGCGTGGTACTCGCTAAAATTTGGGAAAATAGCAAAATGATTGCCATAGACAAACTAGGTGCGGAGTTTTTGGACTTTGTACAAAATGGCGATGAAATCACAATTAAAAACGATGGCACTGTGATTGTGAAAAGATAAAGCATTTATGACATTTAAAAAGATAGATGTAGCCTAATTTAGGCTATTTTTTATAGAAAAAAGGAACAAAAAAATGGTTAAAAATAAACCAAAAAGACTGATTACACTTGGAAATAATGAACGGAGTCACTGGGTGGCTGTGTCGAGCTTCATAATTTTAGGAACATTTACAGCAGTTTTTCCAAGTGTGTATATTAACAAAGTTTTGTGGGGACCGATAATTATTGGTATTTTATTGTTGATTGCGGGTGTCTTTTGCATAGCAGACCATATCATATTTAAAAAGCGCACGCAAATTTATGAGCAACAAAAACGAAATAATAGCACCCTTGCTAATAAAAATGCTACAGAATATGATATAAAGGCAGAAATTATTAATTTAAGAAAATCAGGAAATCCTTTTGCTAACAAGTACCGACCTATATTTAAAATTAGCAACAAACAGCCCTACCTCACAACAGGACAAATATCCTTTAAAGATGAAAATTTTATGCTAAAAGTTAATGAAAAGGCAGAAGCTTACATTTCATTTTTATCGCCTGAAGTATATCCACATACCTTATGGGTGGGCAAAATCGTGAAATTTTACGAAGGCGGAAACTTGACTGGCGAGGCTAAAGTTTTAGAAATACGCAACAAACTCTTAGAGACAGAAAAAGACAATGAAGTAATTATTAATATTAAATAGAGCCATAGCCAATAAAAATTAACACTACGCAAGTCTGTCACCAAAAAAAGTAATAAAATAGTTTACATTTGAATACTTTTATGATAGACTTAATTCATAAATAAAATTGAGGTGGATTTATGTCTAAGTCTTACGCATCCAAAAAGTATGGCGAAGATTGTGTCGAACTTTGGCACGACCGCAAGCGTTGGTGTGGAATGCCCCTTTCGTTTACAAGATACAGTATTATAAAAAAACCTGGCAAATGGGTAAAGTTGATTGCTGATGTCGGGCTACTAACTACACATGTTGAAGAGGTAAATGTGTTCCGTATCGACGACACGACCATTTTTGAGTCGTTTACCAACAAGTTTTGGGGTACTGGCACATTGAAAGTGTATTGTAAAGACGCATCCGACGACCATATGGACTTGATTCGTATTAAAAACCCCTCGAAAGTGCGAAATCTAATTAACGAACTTATCGAGGAGGACCGCAAGTCCCGCAATGTGCAATACGGCGAAATGCAACACTAATAAGTGTGGCATTTTTTTGCTTTTATGCCGAGCGATGTCACCTACTTAGATTTTTTAACCTTTTGCCATTAGACATAAACACCCACAAAAAAATTTATAACAAAGTAAAAAAATTTAAAAAATGTATTGACTCTCCCCTTAAGGGTAGTGATAAACTGCAAATGCAAATAAGTTAAGGAGCGAAAAATGATAAAAATAGGAGATTTAGCAAAGTTAAGCGGAGTTACTATAAAGGCGATTAGATTTTACGAAAAAAAGAAGTTACTTGTGCCTGCCGAAGTAGACTTCTACACTGGGTATAGATACTATGATGAAAATAATATTAAAAGGCTAAATGAAATCATATATCTTAAAAAACTTGGTTTTTCGCTGAAAGAAATTGCTGAACTTGATGAGGTATCCATAAAAGAAAAGACAAAACAACTAGAATTGAATATCGAAAAACTACGCCAAAACATTGCCGCTCTTAACCTTATTCGCAAGAATAAAAAAGGAGAGTTTGTTATGAATAGTTTTACAAATGACACACAAGCCATCGGCAAGTGGCAACGCGTTTGCGCGGTAAAAAGTAAGCAAGAGTTCTGGTCAAAAAAATACAAAGACAATGAGGAAATTTTTGAACATTTTAAGGAAATCGTATTTCTCCCCGAGGGCAAGGGGTATTGGTGCTTTACATCATGGACAAAGGGGCTAATCAATGTCTCGTGGGGCGATACCCCACTTCACTACGAAATTGAGGGCGAGTATATGTTTATCACGGTTACTGATACCTATGATGATAGCGACCGAGATATCGTGGTATATAAAAAAGTAGACAGCAAGATATACTCCATACAAGAATTGATGCATAGAGACAATATCGACATACCTTTTGAGAATGATACCAAAACCCTAGGGCTTTGGAAAAGTGTCGACTACATCAAACTAAACACGCAATTCGACCCAAATAAAAATCAATGGAATGGAAAACTCGTGATTGATACCCTATCATTTTTACCTAACGGTGAAGCCTTAGTATCTTTTGCAAAGGGCGATGCATTCAAGACAAAATGGAGTAAGGGCGTGGTTTGCTTCCCTTTCGAGGCACCTGTCGCTATGCACTACGAAATTAAAAGTATTTTAGGCAAGAATTACTTAAATTTAGAATGGAAAAGTGGCGACTATATCTATGGCGGGTTTATACAAGGTTCATTTGTCTTTGAAAAAATCTCATAGAAAAAAACAAGGAGCATGCCTAGCATGGGTAAAATGCCCTTGTTTTTTGTTTAATTAAAACTTCTTTAACCCTAGAATTTCATCGGCAGAAACATCAAGAACTTCACAGAGCAAAGCAAATGTGACTAGATTGGGAAAAGTCCCACGATGAATGTAGTCCGATAAAGTTGTGTTAGAGATACCTATGTTTTTAGCAATTTGCTTTTTCGACAACCCTGAGGTATTTATTGCCTCTATTAAATTTTTGCGAATTTCGCTTTCTTTTGATTTATTCATATACTTATTTTACGAAAAATCGAAAAATTTATCACAATAATTCGTAAATAACGAATTATTACTTGCATTTAATTCGTTATTAGCGTATAATTAGAGGAAATTTAGTTAATAATTGAGGTTTATAATGGATAAAATATGTTTTCTTGCATGCGGTAATAAAAATTTCATTCCGGATTTTAAAGATTTACATTTAAATTTAAAAAAATTGATACTTGAAGGATATAATAAATTTTTCTTATATCAAACGAATTATTTTACAATATTTTGTCTACTAATTTTAAGCACATTATCAAAGTCTTATAATATTAATACCTATTTATTTTCTTGTAACTTAGAACTTAAATGTAATAATAAAATTATAGATTTAGACATAAATCATAACTCACCTACAGTTACATACAGCAATCTCCCCAAAAAGTATCGACAAAATTTTTTAAATGATATTATAGGTGCAAGCGATGCTTTTTGTTATGTAGTAAATGTTAAAAATAACAATTTCTTTGATGAGTTTATTGATATAGCAACATTAAACAATCTTAGAATAATACCTTTAACGCTAAAAAGCAATTTAGACATCTAAATTAAAATTATAATTGC
>CASEHF010000020.1 GCA_949287685.1 uncultured Christensenella sp.
TTGCCTTTGCCTCCTCTGCCTGCACCTTTAATTTAGCAATCATATCTTTGATTTTTTTAATATTGCGGGTGCGCTCCGCTTTGGTAGCATTCTCTGCCTTTTCCATTGAAGCGAGTGTCTTATCAATCTGCGCACGGAGTTCCTCTTGCTGCTTCTTTAAGCGAGCGTTTTCCTCCTCGATTTGCTTTTGCAAGGCAACTAAGTCATCGTTTTCGACATATTCCTTGGCATCTTTCTCGGGCTTTTCATTCTTTTCCTTGCTGTCCGCTTTCTCTTTTTGCGCTTCTTTTTCTTCTGCATTGTCTTCCGTGGATTTTTTCTCGGCCTTTTTGTCTACCTCATCCTCTTTCGCCTCATCAGCCTTTTCTTTACCACTGTCCTCTTTTTCCGCCTTTTCTGCAGGCTCGCTCGTTTCCTTTGTGTCTGGTACTTCATCAGTTAATTTCTTAACCTTTGCCTTTTTGGCTGGCTTGAGTTCTTTTGACTCCTCATCTTTAGGTGCTTCCTCGCCCTCTTTTTGCTCGGGTTCGGTCGTTTTCTCTGGAGTGCTTAAATCTAAGGTACTGTCCTTTGCATCTGCAATGCTACTCAAATCTAAGTTGTTATTTTTCTCCTTTTTATTAGCGCTCAAGTCAAGCAGTCCCGCATTCTCTATGGCGCCTGAGCCCTCCTCATCAGTCTTAACCTCTGCAGGTATCACATCACCACTTGCACTGTCGGTAACATTAACCTCACCATTTGTCTCCACATTAGGCTCTGTAGTACCATCGACTGCGCCTTGAGGCTCGGCGGGCTGTTCTGCCACTTCTCCTATAGGTTCGGCAGCACCAAAGTCACCAGACTCCGCACCCGTATCGGTAGGCTCGGTAGTCCCTGTATCTGCGGGTTGCTCCACGGGCTGTTCGGCGCCCTCGGGGTATGTATAACCCTCAGGGTACTGATACTCGCCGTTTTCTGTAAAGCCTGCGTTTTCGGTGTACTGAGTATCATAAGGTTGAGTATTGTCATAATTTACAGGGTTACCATTTGAGTCGTAATACGGGTAGTTATTGTCATATGGCTGAGTGTAAATCGGGTTACCATTTGAGTCATACTCAGTTGGCTGATAATAGTCGCCGTAGGTTTCGGGTGCCTGCGCGCCAGGCTCAGCCCCTTGAGTTACACCCGAGTAGTCAAAACCTGTATCACTAGGCTGCGTAAACTCAGCATTTTGGTCAACCGACTCGGCAGCGGGTGCGGCGGTTTGTTGAGTATAATCATAACCCTGCTCAACTGGCTGCGCAGTATCCATAGGTTGTGCCTGTGAATAGTCAAAGCCTGTATCGCTAGGCTGCGAGTAATCGTAGTTTGCGGTATCAGCGGCTTGTGGCTCGTAGTACTCTTGTGGTGCTGATGTATCGCCACTGGTAGCAGTGTATTGACCTTCCATTGGCGCAGCATTTTCAGTACCTACTGTCTGTTGAGGCTCGGAGTAGTCTACTTGTACTGCATTTATAGTACCCTCTGGAATATTATCCTGCGCCTTTATGTATTCTTGTCCAAAGTCCTTCTTACTCTTGCCCTTACCCTTCTGTCTACTCATTTGCTGGCGCATATTGTCTAATTCTAGGTTGCGCGCCTCGATAACGGACTCTTTCTTTTCGATATCGCGGGTAAACTCTTTTACCTTTGCCTTGAGTCTCGCGATAGTCATCTCCATTTCGTGGAGCTGCTCTGAGTTGTCACGCGTAATCTTTTCGTTTAATTCATCATATACCCTTGTCGCAAAGGTGTCATATTCCGATTTAAGCGCATCCTCGACAAGCTTCTTGTTCTCCTCAATTGTCTCCTTGCGCTTTTGAATTTCAACCTTTAGAGCATCGCTAGCGACTTTCTCTTTGTTTAACATACTTTCGAGGTCTTTTTCTAGCAAGTTTTTCTTGTCCATTTCGGCTTCGGCTTGTCTACGGTTATAGTTAATCTCGACACGGTTTGTAGTCTCGCTCATAGCCTTGTCTAGTCTCTCGAGGTTTTCCTTTATCGCCTGCAACTTCCTATTTGCATCGCGCTGAATCTCCTCGACATTCGCATCAGATTTCTGCAACTGTTTCTCGAGTTCGGTAATCTCATTCTGCATTTGAATCTTATTTATCAAGAATTTCTCACTTTCAGTCACAGCACGCTCGATAAGTTGCGCACCATTTACCCCGAGGCTCGAGAAATCATACGGACTATGATTAACTTCCTCTTTTTTAGCCTTTTCGAGCAAGCGCTGCTCCTCCATAGCGCGCTTCTCTAGATACTCACGCAATACTGGAATACCCTTGTCAATTTCCTTTTTAGTAAAGAGCAACTCGTAATCCACATAATCAGGCATTGTATTTGTCGCCTTATCAATATTACGGACAAAGGTCGTAAACATATCGTAAAAGTCGTGATTTACGCTAGTGTACTTTATATGTAGTCCCATACAATAAATTCCGCTAATGATTAATACAATCGCAGGAATAATAAGCGAGAGAAGTATCATAGAACCAAGTGAATATACAGTCTCCACCCCAGGAAGTAGGCACGACAAACTGAATATCAAACTAAATATCGCAATGATGATTGAGGTATATGTAATTTGCTTTTGATTCATCGTGATTGCACTATTGTATAAGGGGCGCTTTACACAGTATTCAACGGTCATATATCTACTAGGACTACCCTCGCGCTCTAGCATAAACAATTGCCAACGGTCACGGATACGGCGAGGTAATTTTTTCATCTTTTTGTGAAATTCCACGAGATTGTCATCGTTGATTTTAGGATTATTTTTTAGGTATTTATTGATATGCTTCATAGCACGCATAGCGCGGTCCTCATAACACCAAATTAGGCGTATGCAACTTAACAAAATCACACCCACCATAATTCCGCCAAAGATATAGAGGAGCGAACCCATATCGAGCCCCTCTAGTATACTCTGTAAGAAACCGACAATAGAGTCAACCACACTACCGCCTGTCTCAGTGCCAAGCATTAAAATCATAATAAACTCCCATTTTTACAAAAATTTGTCTATTCTTGTAACTCAATTATATAAAATAACTATATTAATTGTCAATTAATATTAGCCGTTCTTGCAAAAAAAAGTAAAGAAATTTCTGGCTTACTTTTGCGTGCATAGCGCCCGAGATTGCCTTAGAATAACAGTTTAATTGCATAATATAGTTTTGTGCAGTTTTTTCTATGTTATGCGAGCCGCTGGTTTTATAATCAAGTAAAATTATTTCGTTATTTTTTACAATTATCAAATCAATCACACCTTGCAATAAAATTTCATCCGTAATCGTGCTATTTTTTACCAAATCGCAATGCTTAGCGCGCATCATAAATTGCTGCTCACGATACACCCTCGCCCCCTCGAGTAAAGGTCTTATATTTTGAATGGCGATAAAGATTTTTGCAGGGTCTACAAGTTCGAATTCGCGGTCATTCAGTTTGCCAATCAAGTAGTTTTTTACCGCCTCAACATTAGGTAAATCAAAATCAATCAATTGCATTGCCTTGTGATACGCGATACCCACTTCGGTGCTGATACCACTTGTGTTTTCGGTAATATGAAAGTCCCGCGGCACAGGATTGACGCTCTCCATTTCATCGGCTTCGCGATTTAGCGCTGTGACAGTATTCTTGAGCGCCAAGGTCGTACTTTTGTCAAATTTGTATGCATACCCGCAATTTTTTGTCAGTAAGTCGTAAAATTTTGTATCTATATTGCAATTTTCGAGTTTTCTAGCGATATTTTCGGTGTTTGCTTTTTTATAGTCAATCTTGCTATATACATTTACCTCTAGATTATTATCAACCGCTAGTGGCACGGTTAAGTGCGCATTCATAGTAGCGAGAGCATCAATTTCGGCACTACTAAATGCGGATAAAATCATTTCCAAAAAGTTATTAGAGGACTTTATCGCAAATGCGCAAGTGTTATTACGGAGTTTTTTAGTATCGCAACAACCTGTAATAAATAAATGATTTTTTGCACGAGTCATCGCCACATAAAGCAACCGTAAATTGTCGGCAAAATTCTTGTTATCAATGGCTATTTTTAGGGCTGAGAGTGAAATGGTCGGGTTCTTGGTGCGCAAGACATCATCGTATTTATACATTCCCACACCCAACTGATTGTTTAACAAAAAGTCGCCCTTTTTGTCCTCTTTATTAAAGCCGTGTCCCGTATCAATTAGAAATACTATAGGATACTCTAGTCCTTTACTGTGGTGCATAGTCTCCACTTTTACAACATTTGCCCCCACAGTGCGCTCGGGCGAAATTTCGGGCTCCTCTTCCTTTTCCTCTACATTAGCGAGGTATTCGCCTAAATCTGTATTATACTTTTTGCCATTAAAGCCATTTATGTAGCCATAGACATTTTTTACCCTATTTTGACCATCCGCCAGCGCTGAAATATATGCTATAAAATGCGTGTATTCGACAAACCAATTTAACAGGTTGTAAATATTATCATTTATGAGCCTATTTGCGCCCTTTTCGATTAAATCTAGGGCGTAGTTTATTTTTTTAGACAAATCATCTTGTCTAGTCCTAGCATAATCCAGCACGCACTCATAATAATTGTCGCGCGCGGGCGCGCACGAGCGCACGCGCGCGAGTTCATCCTCCGTAAGCCCTACAATAGGACTATGCAGCAGTATTGTTAGGTTTATATCATCACAGGGGTTATGCACCAGATTTAAATATGCAAACAATATTTGCACCTCGTATTCTGAAAATACACTGTCTTTTTCTAACTGCGCAACGGGTATACCGTATTCGGCTAAAGTGTCGAGTATGATGTTTACACTATTACTACGGCTGCGGCACAGCAGTGTAATATCGTTAAACTCGATTTCGCGCTCTGCCTTTAGTTTTGCATCATAAATTACGCGCTGTTCAGCCATAATTTGCGTAATTTTTTCGGCAATAATCACCCCTTCACTGCGAGCAAAGTCGCGCTCCTCATCTACTACTGTTGGCGCCGTACTAACCCTATACACCTCCTCTACTGGGAGTTTATCCTCACTACTACTATTTTTGCGCTCCTTATAAACGATATCAATCTCGACTGGTGCTCGCGAATTTGGCACCAAGAATACATTTTCCGAAATCATCTCGTTGTCAGGCAGGTAGTCAATCTCTCCTAGTTCCTTAGTCATTAGTTTCCCAAAGACAAAGTTTACAAAATCTAACACTCGCCTGTCAGTACGATAATTATACTTAAAATCAACCGCTACAGTATCATCATTTTCGCTCGAAAATGCGATTTTTTTATCTAGGAAAATTTGCGGATTTGTCCCACGAAAGCCGTAAATACTTTGCTTTATATCCCCCACCAAAAACAAATCGCGCTCCGTATGCACCATAGCAATAATGCCCTCTTGGACATCGTTTATATCCTGGTACTCATCGACAAAAATCAATTTATACCGCGCCTGCACCTCGTGTCTAGTCTCTGGATTTTGTAGAATTTTGTAACAATAATGCTCCAAATCGGAAAAATCGAGAATGTTGCGTTCTTTTTTTGCCTTTAGGTACGCACTCTCAAAGCGCTCGACAATTTTAAACATAGCTTGTAGCGCTCTGCGCGTATCTTTTAAATCGTGGCTAACTTTTACCAAATCCTCACTCACCAACACCTTGGTTCGCAAATATTTGAGTTTGTCGGTAAAGTCCTTTTTTAGTTTGCCAACCGCCTCTTTTAACTCCGTACTCTCGGGGCTAAATGTCGAAATACGCAAGTCTTTCATCGTTGGAAACGCGTAGACAAAGTGATGATTTTGTGAAAATGTATTATTGGGACTAACTCGCGCTAAATCAGAAAGTATAGGGGTTAAGTACTGCTCTAACTCCTCATAACCTATAAACTTCGCCTCGGTGCGCGCTTCGCTAAATGCTGTATAGTAATACTCAAAAACTTCGATGACATACTTATTTATAATTTGCGTGAGTTTGTTTTTATCCAAATCCCCCTCTAGCGCCTGTAAAGCGCGTTCCTTAAACTCCTCGACATTAGGCAAATTGGTCAAAAACTCGTGAATTTTATAGACATAATCCTTGATTTTATTAAAATTGCGCTTGTCATCAAAGGTGTTTGCTAACAACATAAAATCAGCATCGCCCTTTTCCGCCTCGCGCTCAAGCAAATCGTTTAGCGCGCGCGCACGCAATACCGCGGTCTCGGTCTCATCCCCAACAGCAAACGAGGGGTCGAGGTCGATAGTATAGAAGTACTTTTGAATTATCGTTTGACAAAACTTATGCAAGGTACAAATATCGCTCTGCCCTAACAACTCCACTTGATTTACTATACGCTGATGTTGCTCAATCGGCAAATCTAGCAGCAACTTTTCATTCAGCTTACTCTCGAGCCTACGGCGCATTTCACTAGCGGCGGCATTCGTAAAAGTTACGACCAGCAACTCATCGATATTTACAGTACCATCAATTAGATACCCCGCTATTTTCTCAATCATCACGCTAGTTTTCCCACTGCCCGCCCCCGCAGAGACTATCATATCTTTATCACGGGTATCAATTGCTATTTGCTGAAATCTATCGTACATCTTTTTCTCCTAAATCAAAACTATCTAATTTTACATCGTAATCACTTCGGCGCTCCAACACACTAGGCAAGGCATCTTTACCACAAATTGCCCTAAACTTACAGTAATCACACGCACCCTTTGTAAATAGCGGTCTAATTTCACCCGCGTATATATCGTTTACTGCACTCTCGAGCACTAACCTTGCGTATTTTAGCAATTTTGCGAATTGTTCTGCGGTAGCACTCGCATTTCTAGCGGAACTGAGTTGAATATTACCTGCCTCGACATTTGCCTTACTCGTACTTATAATAAAAGGTAAAATGTCGCTACTAGGGTGCGTAAACGATACTTGGTCATCTTGCGCAAACATATTTGCCTCGGTATACACTGACACACCCTCCAACTTGTAACTTGAATATGGGGTCGTATTCTGCCCCTCGGTGTCATATTCTCGATGCACAGGCAAATAGTACGCCCCACCAGCCTCCAATCCTAAAGATGCTAAAATCGCCTGCATATAATAAAACAACTGAATCTTTTTACCCAAATAAAGATTTATCAAGCTAAACTTCCCACTCCGTTTGCTAGTTTTGTAGTCGATTATGCGAAGTTTAGTTCCCCACTGGTCAGCACGGTCGATTTTTCCGCTAATTTTAATTCGCTTGTTTGAGTTAATTACAGCAACCTCTGGAATATCAGCAAAGCCCTCAGTCCCGAAACTTGTCTCAATAAAGCGGATTTTATACTGACTGTGATGCAGTTGATACCAAATCGCTTGACACGCGCGCACCACCTCGCGCTTTAACCCTAGTAGCATAGTGTCATTATGTCCCGAGAACACAATGTGGCTAAAATCTTTCCCCTCGATAACCTCATCGAAAATTTTTAGCACCACGCCCTCGATTTTGTATTCCTCAATATCAGCATGTCTTAGCATTTTCCCAAATCGCTCAAAAACAGCGTGCAAAATATTACCTATATCGACAGCCTCGGGTCTATTTTTGCGCTTCTCTTTAAGTTTTAACCCATAATTTAGAAAATGCGAATATGGGCATTCAAAAAAGCGTTCAATTTGAGTAACGCGTGCCTTGTCATTTGTAAAAAATATTTGACCAGCATCGGAAAGCGCATTAACCTCTCTCCCCTCGAGGAGGCTATCGACCTCACTCAACTCACGAGAATAACCTCTAAAAACCAAGTACTGTCGCGCAGTCGAGAGCATTTCATTCGTTAACGGACTGTTAAAATTACGCATTTCGGACACAACACCATTGAGCATCACCTCATCATTATTCCACAAAAATGCGAATCTGCGCGCTTTTCCACCAAAAGCGTTGTCATCCTCAAACAACTGCCCTAAAAATATCACAGGCAACACCTCGCCATTGTATGTAAACATTTTAGAAATACTGTCGACTACCGTTGCAGGAAAGCACTCCTCCTCGCCGATTCGCACGGGGTATAAAATAGTCAACTGCCTAGTCGCAAGCGCGAGACTCTGTAGGACATTTGCTTTGCTACGGGCGTTTACCTGTCGAATCGAAGGAGTGATCGACACGGCGTTGTCTTTGAGTTCTATTATGTCATGGTCGGCAATCAAACCAACATCAGCCACAAAGGCAGGCAAATTTCCATCCACAGCGCCAGAAATGTAGTAATACGGAGCACACGAAAATACACTAGTCAGGCTCTGCCCAATATACACGCAATCGACACTCATAGGCAATGGCGAAATTGTAACAGTCGAAAGTCCTGCACGCAGTATTTTATCAAACTGTCTAAACTCAATCTCCGCACTCCCCAAAATGTTTTGCATTTGCTCTAATACATTGCTAATTTTCTGGAAGTTCTGCCTCGAGATACTTTGCCGAAGCAAATCCCCCTCCTCCTCGAAACTTTTTGCCATTCCCTCAAGGTTTTCAAGTAATGCCGTTTCCTCGAAAAAGTTGTTTACGGCCGACACCATTTCACCGATTGTATTACTACCACTTAGATTTTTACCCAAAGTCTGTAGCGGGAATAAGCACGATTTTATCTCGAGGTATCTGTCAAAATCAGCATTCGAAAAAGCAGGCTTGTCATCACTAAAGAACCGCGCGCCCATAATTCCATAACGCATTACCACGCGCTCAAATATCGCGTAATCCTCAACACTCAGCCCGCAAAACGGACTCTTGACAAACCGCAACACATCTTTAGTACGGTAGTTATCAAGCACGCAATCAAGGGCCGTGAGCAAAAACTTTGTACCTTCCGCATCCATAAGTTTAAAGGGGCTATCAATCCAAAATGGTATATTGTACTTGGTAAACACGCGCACGAAAATAGGCACATACCTCTCGATATCGGCACTATTTATCACAATATCACGATACCGAGCGCCATTTTTGATTTTTTCCGTGATATCGAGCGCTAGAAACTCCACCTCACGCGTAGGACTCGGCGCACTAAAGAGGCGAACCAATTTACTACTATCTAGCGCTAGCGGCGTTACCGAAATCGCCATTGCGTTATGCAAAATGTGGCGACTAAATATAGGCATAGAGTTAGGGACTGAAATTATGCTAGGGGTAATATTTAGACTCTTGGTCAGCAGCATCATATGCTCAAAAATATCAGTTGTGTAAGTGGTTTTATTGCCTTGGGTCTCTGATGGCGCCAAAATCCCCACATTTACAGAGTGCGCCTTTTGAACCAATATCTTTAAGATATCAAAGCCTCGCTCGGTCATACTATCAAAATTACAAAAATACACATCCGTGTTTTCAAAGTCCCGACTGTCCCCGATTATTTCACACGCGAGGGCTAGGCGGTTATTAGAGTCTATGTACTCATTAGATAAAAAGTTTTCATAACACTCGTAAATGAGTGCGATATCATTTAATTTTAGTTTTAGCGCGGGGCTGCGTACTTTGTCTGCATTCTCGCGCAAGTCGTTTGGGGTGATTTTACAACTCTTTAATTGCGCTATTGAATCAAATAAAATGCTCGCAAATGCAATAGTTTTAGCGGTCGAACCGAAGCATTTTAGTTTGTCACCCTGCTCCGTTAAAATTTTTTCTATCACCATCGTTGCACCGAGACTCGAAAGCACCTGCGGTGCCTGAACCCGCTGTAACAATTTACTACTCAATCGCGCAAAACTAACCACATCGACATCAAATGTAGCGACAAGGTTTAATTCCTTTAAAATTCGCTCCTCCATGGTCAACGAATACCTATCGGGCACGATTACAAGTTGTTTTCGCCCAGCACTGAGATTTTTACCAATTTCAGCAATTTGTGCAGAAGTGATATCATTAAAATTATCGCCTAATGTATATAGTATTTTCATAATTTCCCTCTTAAGTCATTTTTTAAATAATATCACAAAATAAACTTTTAATCAAACTAAATTTCCTTTTAATAAAAACAAAAAAGGCTATCAAAAGCCCCTTGGTATTAATACAAATCTCCAAACATATTTTATATTAGCACGATTTTATATATAAAAATGATAAATTAATTAAATTTATTGATATTTTGCTAATTTTACCTGTAGTAATAATAAAATATAGTGTTGAATAAAATATATCGCTCTAAACCACTTCCTAGACTAAATAGTTATTATTTAAATATAGACATTTTATAGTACTATGCATAGTACTATGCATTACAATTTTGTTGCATAGCACCTAGTTGTTTACGAACTTTTCCGCAATTCCTAGCGTTTCTAAAAACTTTTTTAATTCATCGATTTTAGACCCATTAGCGAGACTCGAAATCGTAGCCATATGCCCTATCATTTGCTCTTGAGAGCGCTCAAGAGCACTCTCAATACGCTTTAGTTTATTTTTTAATTCTACATTTTGCTCGCGCAATTCATTAATTAACACCTCTTTCCTACGCAAATCTATCAGCGAATTTTGTAACGCAGTATTAGCAAACTCCGCCTCGCGCCTGAGAGTTGCATCTATGTCCTCCTCCGCACTCTTTTTCACCAAGCGCACCAGCCCCCAAAATAATGCCTCTATATCCTTATTACTTACCTCTTTTTCTCGCAAAACTGGCATAACGCTAATATTATTCTTTTTTATTAACCTAGTAGATTTATCCTGTGAATTTAGCGAAGCAATTACCTTTTCTACGAGTTCGGCATCGTTTTTTAATGTATTACGATACTTATTTTGATACCTTATCATCAGTTTCATATCACCATTAGCAAGTTCCAGACACTTTTGTCTCACACTTTTTCTATCAGTATTATCCAAAACAGCCCGCATCAACCTCTCAGTCTCGGCATTTGAAAAGTGAAAACTATCTACATTAAGTTTTATACCGTTGTTATTTAAAACTTGTCTTATTTCTGCATTATTTTCGTATAATTCGCATAATTTATAATAAAAATTACGCACACTGTAAGGTTTTCTACCAGAAATTAAAGCATATTTATTAAAAACATCTAATAGACTACTTTCCCCTCTCCCCTTTGCCATCGCAATTAAATCTTTTATATTTTGAATGCTCCAACCTAAAATTTTGTTTCCCCTCATAATTCCGCTCCTTTGATATTTTCGAAAGTGATTATTGACCGCAAAATGATATTTTAGACACTATTTTGCATATTTTTAACCAAAATTCAATAAAATATCACGAGGTAATGTATCTTGGAAAATTATTTTATACACATTACAAGTGCCAAACCTATGGCATTTTCGGTAAACTCACAACATATTGGCGTAGTAAATCGCGAGTATGAAATGCTCGAACTCGAGGTAGGCAAAGAAAACTTTGTACTGTCGTGCTACCCATTAGAATCGACTCAAGGCGAAATTGCGGTACCTTTTTCAGCACAAATTGAAATTTTAGGCGGGAAAATCATTTCATATAACGACAACCTAACTGTCACCGATTTTGGTAATGGTCATTTCATATTAAAGGCAAAAATCCCTAAAATTATTAAAAATAGCGTAAATTTAGTGCAATTTTCGAAAATTTTAGGCGACAACGCAATTACTATACACAACAACGCCCTAAGCATTTCAAACAGCAAGCGTGCATTTTACCACCCTTTACCCTATATACTAACTAGCGCTACAGCAGATGATTTAGGCACCCTACTCTTTATTTCTGGAATGACCACCGAGAACACGATGTACGGTCTCTTTTTAAATAAAAATTTGCAAATTGAATTTGATGGCATCGCTGATAAAATTGAGTATACCGATAACAAAATTATTACTCTACGAAATATAAACGACATTGCTAGACACGGACTTGTCACTATATACACACGAGAACAAAGTGGCTTTAAAAAATCTAATCAGTATTCTGTCTACACCCAAAGCACCCCCATAACCCCCGCCTCGAATGAAGCCCTGCCCACTGCCTTTATAGAGGCAATCAATATCGAAAATTTCACTTTAGCCAGGTCGTACCTACACCCCTCTTTAAGCGCTTCGCTCCAAGATGAACATATTCGCGCATACTTTGGGGACTTCGTAGAAGTAATGCCAACACTAAATCATAGTCTATATAACCTAGCTCTAGTCTACAGCGGTAACCCGCGTTTTGTAAAAATTTATCACTTCGAAATAAAAGATAACAGAATTGTTGATATTGACACTATATAATGTTTGATTTTTTAGCAAATTTTTGATATAATATATTATCTACACAAAAAGGGAGAAAATATGTTTGACTTTTATGTTCTATATTGGCTACTTGGCATAATCATTTTGCCTGGATTCATTTTGGCGATTTGGGCACAAGCAAAAGTAACCTCAACCTATAACAAAACAAAAGTTATGAAACCCAAAACCACCGACCTAACCGCGGACCAAGTTGCGCGTGAAATACTTGATAAAAATGATTTGTATGAAATTAGCCTAAATTCTACCGAAGGCGAACTCACCGACCACTACAACCCACGCGAAGGCACAATTTCACTAAGTAAAGGGGTTTACGGACAAAATACGATAGCGGCACTAAGTGTCGCCGCCCACGAGGTCGGGCACGCAATTCAACAAAAAGAAGGACATTTTGCGACAAAGTTACGCACTTTTCTAGTTCCAATTATCAATTTTAGCGATAAAATACTATGGCCACTTGTCATCATAGGAATTTTATTCAACATTTTCGCCAGCGCCAATTCAATAGTTGGAAACATTTTTATGTACACAGGTATTGCCTTTTTCGGGCTATCGGTGCTATTCAGTCTAGTCACTCTACCCACCGAATTAGATGCCTCAAAACGAGCGCTCCAGCAACTTACCGAAGGCGGATACCTAACCGATGAGGAGGATATCAAGTCCGCGAAATCTATGCTTCGCGCGGCTGCACTCACTTATGTTGCCTCCCTCCTAATCGCAATACTCACTCTAGTACGCTTTATCGTAACCATTCTAGTAATTAGAAATAGTAACAATTAATTTTACAAAATAAAAGTACTATGCATTCAAAATCTATTGCATAGTACTTGTTTTTTTGATAAAAAACGCGTTTTTTATGCGTTTTACTCAAAACTTATGGTCTGTTTTTGTATTTATTAGTAATAATGATTTTATATAAACAGTTATTCAATCACAATATAAGTCTTTAATATTAAATTTTTTAATAGTAATGCCTACCTCTACTCCTTATCTGCATTATGAATGACATAATCGGCAGTGATTTTCCCTAAATTATACCTATTCTCCACCCCAATTGTGTCAAAGCCTATACTTTTACCAAAGTCCAAATATCGCTGCGCATCCTCAAATAATACACAATCTCTTGATTTAGCGTTAAAGAATTTCTGAGTGTCGCTAAATAATTCCTGCTTTGTCATTTTTACCACTGGACACGAAACGACTTTTTTAAATTTATCTATTATCCCCCAGCGCTTGAGCATACTTTCAATTATATCATCAAACTGATTGGACACAATATAAATAGTACGGTCGCCATATTGCTCAAGCAATCTATCAATATATTTATAATGTGGCAACGCTATATCGTGAGCACACTGGCGAAACAAGTCAATATACTCATTAGCGACTTCCTCAAGTCGTAAAGTTGTACCTAGCATCTTGTTTATTTCCGTAAGGTATTCGGCAGCGGACCTGCCTACAATTTTTTCAAAATCACATTCTGTAAACACTGCCCCTTGCCTAGCCACTAACTCTTTTATTACCAAATAATTCAGCGGCTCAGTATCAGCGATTGTGCCATCAAAATCCATTATAAAAGTAGATTTATCTCTTAAAATTTCGTTAATATCTTGCATAATTCAATCCTTATATATAATAAAGAGGCTCGCTACCTCCTCTATAACTATTATAGTTTACCATATTTTTTAAATTTAAACAACGAATTAACTCAAAGGTGCCAAAATGAACATATTTTGTGAAATGTCTAAACTTAAATTTTTTAAAGGCATTTGTTCGCGAATTACCTTGAACGGGTAGCGCACGACCTCCTCTAACTCACTTTGCTCTATTTCAAAACCAGACAACAATGTCTCCAGTGCATAAATATTATCATCACCTGTCAAACGATTTATTTGAAAGGTTATATTTTGCACCATATCAGCATTTTGAACAACGGGAATGTAATTTGCTGATACGGTTAAATAAATTACGCTAGGCAATCTGCTAGTACTGAAAGGTATTTGTCGCGATAGATTTTCAAGATTTATCGAAAATGTCGCACTACACTCAATCTGCCGTGTATCAATAGTCTGCATCGTAAAATCTATTGTTTTTACGCAATCTTCTACGCCAGCAGAAACAAAATAATCGTTTATCAAACCAGCCATATCGAGTCCAGTCAACTCTAGTGCAGTATAAAATATAGCATCATTAGACAACAATAACTCAAAATCGATTACACCATTTTGTACCACCGATGCACCATTTACCAAACGAACGCTCGAATTAACCTTTGCACGAGTTGCCGCCATTTGAGTTTCGCTCACTCTATCTACAAAAGCGGTCGAATAAGTGCGATTTAGCAACTCCTCAAGTCTTGCATCACCATTATCCTCACGCAAAGCCCCTAAAACTATTCCCAAAATCACCAAGACAGACACTACGAGTATTAATGCAAATATTAGCGAGTTTTTTAGGCAACCCTTCCGTTCCTTTTTCTCTTTATTTCCAAACAAATTCATTATCTATAACTATTCAGCATGCCCCGAAATACCGCTTCGGTTGTTGCATCATCTGCCCCGCCAGTCCAAAAATACACTAGATAAATTATTAGCCCGATAATCGCTAGCGGCAGTACGACCTTGAGCAAAAACTTCAATAACCGTATTAGACACATACTTTTCTCCTTTTTGAAATTATACTAAAAAATCACCACGAAAAGCAAGCATTTGCAGATATTTTACTTTAAAAATAAACTCATAAATTGTAGCAATCATACTGGTTACCACAAATTTAACACAACCCTATTTATTTTTTACTCAACATTCCCTGCCACCAAAAACTTCAACATACGCACAATTTTATAAAAAACTATTAAAAAACGCACAAAAAACCCATTTTTTCGTGATTTTTTTAGTATTTTGTGATAAAATTACCAAAAAGTGAGGTTTAATATGAGAGAGGATTTTGCTACCCGGGAAAACATTTTACAAGTTGTCAGAGATGTCTTTAGTGTCAATCCCGAGTACTTATGGCATAGATATCCAAATTATGCAGTATTACGCCACCCTAACAAAAAGTGGTTCGGCGTTGTGATGGATATCGAGCGCAATAAACTCGGCCTAGCGGGAGTAGAAAAAATCGATATTTTAGTCATACAATGCTCACCTATTGTGCGAGGTTCGCTAGAACACACCCATGGGATACTTCCCGCATATCATATGAACAAAGCTAATTGGATTACAGTCTTGCTCGATGGTTCGGTAGGGTTTAATGAATGTTGCGCGCTACTCGATATGAGTTACGAAATCACCGAAAATAAAAAAGCATTGCCAACACAAAAACCTAAAAATATTGTTAAAAGCGACAAAACTAAAAATTAAAACCCAACCAAAACCTGTAGCACTTATAAAATAATTTATACATAAAAATTTTTATCAGCCATCAAACAAGTTATAAAATGCAAAAATGCTAGCAAACTACTAGCATTTTTTGGTGCGCCATAAGAGGCTCGAACTCCTAACCTTTGGTTCCGTAGACCAACGCTCTATCCAATTGAGCTAATGGCGCGCAAGGAAATTTGTTTTAAAAAGTACTTGTTAAGTATATAACTTTTGGGTGCTTTTGTCAATAATTTTTGAGTAAAAAATTTAAAAATTAAAAACTATTGCTTTGAAAACCGAACCATAAATAAAAGTCCACCCATGTTACCATAGGTGGCAATTGAGAAGTCTACGCGCTAAAGCCAATCGTTCTTCTCTGTCCACGCGAATTCACCGTGGCTTCCCCCTACGGGGCTGGTGGCTTTATTATAATATCATAGGTGTGATTATATGTCAAGTGTAAAACAAAATTTAAATAATAAAGGTGTAAGATTTGATTTCTAAGATGTTAGATGCGTGGTAAAATGAAAATTTGCATTTTTAACTAAAACCAAAATTAGAATTTTAACAAATTCTATGCATACTGTCTGCCTCTTGCATCGCTTGGCGCAAAAGGTTGTGTTCAACAGAATCTAACCCGCCTTTATTGAAATGCAATATATACTTGCGGGTGTTCTCTCGCGCGTAAGATTCGGCATCAATCCCCTGCTCCTCGAGTTTGCCAATCAATAGCAGTATAAAAGGCTCGGCGTATTTATAATTTTTTAACTGTCTCAAACACAACACATCTAACGCCCAATGACTGTCTATCGGCTCATCGATATAACTTAGAATTGAGGCAAAAATGCTAACATCAGGCTTTTTCGAGAAAATACAATACTGAAAAGTATCATTAAACGGGTCGAGAACATTTATAGTGGGTTTCGCGCCCGCTGAAAGCAACAATTGCACGCGGTCAAGATCCCCCTTCTCAATTGCTTGGTGCAAAAAACTGGGTAATTGCTCGCGGCGTTTCAGTTTGTTAGCCGAATACTGTTCAAAAGAACCATAATCAAGCGGCAAACCGAGATTAACTAACTCCATAAATTTTTGATTATTTCGGGTCAAAAGCGCTCGATTGATCAAATCATCCTCTTGCTCTACATCGGCAGAAAGTAATTCCGCACGGAAGTCGCGAATATAGTAGTCCTTTAATCCGCGAGCGCGCCATTCGGCATCAATAAAATCGCGGAAACCCTTAAAATCGACCGCGCCTCCCAAAGTTTCATTGTTATTCTTAACAAAAATCTCCATAGGACTTCTCCTTTGCATTTGTGTGTATATTGTATCATAAAAAAGCGGCCTTGTAAATAGTGTTTTCAACTAAATATTGCAAAAACGCTACAAAAGCCGCAAATGCACTACACGCTAGCATATTGTTATACGAGCAACGCCGCGCTATTTATTATATACGCGCTATTTATTATATAGGAAGCATTTCACTTAAACTATTGTATTGTAGAATAAACTCAACGCCAGCATTTTAGACAAAAGCGCGCAAATATGGTACATGCAATAAAATTCAGTACTATGCAATCAACTAACCACCTATTTTTTAGACAAAATATACACACCTATAATACTATGCAAACGCGATACTTTGCTGGAAAAATGCGCAAAAATGCTGAAAATTTGATAGAAATTATCGTTTTTTAATACTATGCAATAAATTTATGGCACTCTCCTACAAAAATGCTCGGTATTGACAAATTTGGCTAAAAATGCTATAATATATAAAATGAAAAGGGAGTAACGCTATGGACTTTTTGCAAAAATTAGCAGTGTTAGGTGGCGGCTCAGACCACAGCGAGGATGAAAGCCCAGCAAACTATCATCACATAATCGATGTAAACGGCAAAAAGAAGGTTGTGGATGATATGACACTGGATAGTATCACGAACAACCTAAATAATGTGGAGGCGCAAATCGGGCAAAATCGCGGCGAATGGGTGGAGCACGCACTAAGGTATTCAAACTGGCGATATGCGTGGTATGGCGCAACTTTGTTAACACTGGGTTCGCTCGCATCAAACTTGCTCGAATCGGCCATCCAGCCACTAGCGCCCACGCTCGCGCTTTATGGAGTGTTTTCGGGGGTGTGCGCGATTGTCACCTATTTTGAAAACAAACAAATGCAGGAATATGATGAGGAATATGATGACTTGGTGGAGCGCAGAGATACCGAAAGCATCAAGTACGCGGTGCAGCAGCAAGCAATCGCCCAAGATATGCAAACTAGAGAAAAGAGCCTCGAGGTAAACCCATATAGATAGGCTCTTTTTTATTGAGACCAAAACCTTGATAAATTATAAAAAGCGGAAAAACGCTTTAAAAATATGAAAAAAATATAAAAAATACAGCAAAAAGTGATAAAAAGGTGAATTTTATGGAAATTTTGGCTCCGAGCGGCGATGAAAAGAGTTTTTTTGCCGCAATCAACAATGGCGCTGATGCAATATATTTAGGGCTGGGGAATTTTAATGCGCGCGCAAAATCTACATTTTTTACAACGGAAAACATACGCGAGTACATCAAAATCGCGCACACTTTTGGCGTAAAAGTTTACATTACGACCAACACACTACTAAAAAATAGCGAAATCCCCGCTTTTTTAGAGTTTGCGAAAAAGTGCGTGGAGGCGCGCGCTGATGCCTTTATTATTCAAGACTTGGCGGTGGCAAAAATCTTTCGCGAAGCATTTAGTGGGGTCGAATTGCACGCCAGCACTCAAATGGGTATTAACAATGTGGCGGGTGCGAAGGTGGCGAAATCTCTCGGTTTTACACGAGTGGTACTGGCGCGCGAGACAAAACTCGAGGACATCGAGGCAATCAAGCGCGAAACAGGGCTCGAGATTGAATACTTTGTACAAGGGGCGCTATGTGTGTCGTACAGCGGAAACTGCTATCTCAGCGCACACGAATTTCAAAAGAGCGGAAACAGGGGCGAGTGTATGCAGCCGTGTCGCCTCCCCTACACCGCGAAATTAAATGGCAATACCGTGGGGCGCGGATACCTCTTGTCCCCGCGTGATTTAAGTCTAATAGAAAACCTAGCCGAACTCAAAGCCGCGGGGGTCGACAGCCTAAAGATTGAAGGGCGGCTCAGGCGCGCTGGGTATGTGGCGCAAAGCGTGCTAAGTTACCGACACGCGGTAGATACGCTCGAAAACAATCAAAAAATCGACATAAACAGCGAAAAATACGCGTTGAAAAAGGTGTTTTCTCGAGGCGAATTCAACACACGGGCGTACCTAGATAGCGGAGTGCCTAATGGGGTGATTAACCCGAAAATTCAAAACCACCTAGGCATAGAAGTCGGCATGGTGGAAAAAGTGGAAAACTTTAAAGATTTATATAAAGTAACGCTTAAAAGTACGCATCATATTCACGAGGGCGATGGACTGAAGTTTCTCGATAGTAATGAAAATGAGTACGCCAGCCTCGGAGTTGGAAATGTGGAGAGTTTAGATAATTCCCGATATATAATTTACACAAAATCGAAGTTAAAACCACGGCTCGCGGTTTACCTAACACTCGACTCCGAAAATGAGGAAAAATTGCTGGAAAATAAACGAAAAATTGGAGTAAATGCGCGCGTAATTGCACACGAAAATCAGCCACTAAAAATCGAATTTTTTACTACCAAAAATGGCGCAAAAATTGCGGGAGAATTTATCTCAAATTTTGTATGTGAAAAGGCAAAAAATGCGCCGACATCGAGTAGCGAAATTTTAGCACAAATTAGTAAACTGAATGAAACTTATTTTGTATTAAATAATGCCGAAATTGAAGCAGAAAGTGTGTTTATTCCCAAGTCAATCATTAACGAAGCCCGCCGAAACGCAATTGAAAGTTTACAACAAAATTTGATAAATTTGCACGAAAAACTCATAAAAAGCGCATTAAATCAACAAAAATACAGTACTATGCAACAGTTTTTAGGTAGTTTGGAGAATTTGCATAGTACTGAGATTTCAAACAATATTTATATAATTGATGAAAATTCTATTAATAAAATAGCGACAACAAACAACGAGGATATCGTGGCACTTGCCCCTGCCGTTTATACAAAAAATGTGGTAAAAAATGCGCTAGAAAATATCCAAAAAATACGAAAAAATACGGCGCTAGTTTTGCCCGTAATTGCAAACGAAAACGACTATAAAATTTTGCAAAATTTAGTCTCAAATTTACCACCTAAAACCGCGCTAATTATCAATAATATTTCGGGGTTAGATTTTGTAAAATCGGGGCACGAAATAATCGCAGGCACAGAGATGAATGTCTACAATAATTTAGATGAGGCAGAACTAAGGAGGCTCGGGGTCGCTGCGGTGATTTCGAGCAAGGAAATTGCAGCAGCCTCCCCCACGCGGTACAATTTCACCAGCGGGCATTTGGCGTTAATGCACTTTGCGCACTGCCCATTTAAGACCCTGTTTAACAATGATTGCGCACAGTGTCGATTTAGCCCCAATTTAACACTCGAGGCGCAGAATGGGCATAGATATTTTATCGCACGCAAGAGAATTTCGCAGTGCTACTTTACGCTGTACTCGACCACAAAGCGCGACAGGCCGCTACCTCGAGGAAATGTGATTGATTTGCGCTTTGATTAAATACGATTTCATTGCTGTCTAAAACAAAATAAGCGCCTACGCACGGCGCCAGCCACTCTACCACTTAAATTAGTCGAAATTGTCTAAATTAAGGCGTTTGGGTGTGAAAATGTCGAAAATGTGTTGAAATTTGCAGTAAAAAGGTATATAATAGGAAATATCACAAAAGGAGAAAACTATGACCTGGGATGACATTTGGAATACGATAGTTGAATTTTTTAGAACCAGCGGACTGCAAATCGTGTACGCAATACTCGTGCTAATTATCGGTCTCATTCTAATCAAAATTATCAACAAAATCGTGCAAAAAGCGCTCGGTAAGACCAAAATGGAGCGCATTACTCAAGGGTTCATTCGCTCTATAGTCAAGGTACTGTTGTATGCTGTGTTGATTTTTGCAGTGCTGCAGATGTTCGGCATACCGATTACTGGACTGGTGACCGTGCTAGCGACCGCTGGTGCTGCTATCGCCCTATCGCTAAAGGACAGCCTGTCAAATGTTGCGAGCGGAATGATACTCATTTCAAACAAAATAATCAAACAAGGCGACTATGTCAAAATCGATGGCGAGGAAGGCACCGTATCGAATGTGCGCATTATGTTTACGCAAATTATCACGACCGACAACAAAACCGTGACTTTCCCGAACTCGCTGATTACCACAAACGACATTGTCAACTACTCGACTCAAGGCAGCAGGTGCCTGGAAATGGAGTTTGATGTGGCGTACGAGACCGATATTGACCTCGCCAAAAAGGTGATACTCGATGTGTGCCACAGCAATGGAAAAATCAAACTAGACCCCGCGCCCGCGGTAAACCTAAAGTACTTCAAGGACTCGAATATTACGCTATTCCTGCAGTGCTGGACCAGCGCGCCGTACTGGGAAATTTACTACTACTACTACATAATGGAGCATGTGTACAACGAGTTCAAGCGCAACAATATCTCGATTGCGTATGACCAAGTCGAGGTGCGTATGCGCAATGACACTGTGAAAATGCCCTACGACCCCGCCCCACTGCCTACGCGCGTGGAGCCAGAGCCTGAGCAGAAAGAGGAGCAGTTCAATATTTTTGATATTAGTACATATGACACGCTCGCTCACCACAAGGGCAAAAAGTCCAAGAAAAAGGACAAGCGCAAGGGCAAACAGCCTGACAATGCCGAAGTCGAGGCTGGCGCTGCCGCACAAAATGGCGATGTTAGTACGACCGCCGAGGCTAGCACGACCATAGAGGTAAAGGCGACTACCGCCGAGACACCCGTTGAAAACGGTGAAAATGCGGGAAATGGCACCGACACTAAGAAGTGATAATAAAATATTACATTATTAAGAAAACCACGGACAGTCCGTGGTTTTTTAGTATATCACCTGATATCATCTTGGTTGTTGGTTTCGCCGTTGATACTGGCGTTCTGCACTTCAAATTGTGCGGTGATTATTTTGCCTTTTACGAGGCTGTACGGGATATCCTCGGTCGAGGACTGGTACGCACTCAAGTCAGTGCCATCGCTCGCCACCCAGCCCTTAAAAACATAGTTTTTATACGGCACGGCGCTGAGGTGAACCACCGCGCTATCATCGCTCGAATCAAACCCGCTCACTCGCACCTCGCCGCCCGAAGTCGCATTCACAACCACGCCATTGATATTCGCACCCCCGCCCTGCTGGAGTTGCGGTTTGATATCGGTTAGCGTTATCGTGATTGTGAGGTCGCTAGACACCTCATCGAAGTAAAATTTAACCTTGTTCGAATACTCGGAGGCGGTGTAGGTCACCATAAACGCGCTAGACTGTTGATACAAGATGTCGCTCCACCTATTTATTAGTTGCTCCGTGTTGCCACTGCCTGAGATTAAGGCAGAATATACATAGTATCCAGCGGCTGGGGTGATTACAAGTTCGCCATCATTGGTGCTAAAGTCAAACGAAATCGACTTGTTCGCCGACCCACCCTCAATGACCGCGCTTATCGGCAGGGGCTGGCTGGTACACGAAACCGTGAGATCGCCGCGCACTTCCTTGAGAATTACCACAACATTATCGTTTTCATCGCGATAACACTTATAGCGGCAGACATCTCCAAATTCTGCAAATGACCCGACGCTCGCTTCGCTCGCGCTGATGACAATGTCGTTTGAGTTAAACGCTATGCTCCCAATTGCAGCACCCCCTGGCGGGTTTGGACTAAATATTAGCGTTACTTCCTCATTTGAATTCAAATTATATTTGAATGTAGGGGTATTTACGGTACTGCTGGCATCAGTAGTCGCATTTACCGTGTACGCCGCGCTAAGCGCGGCAGAGTCAAGATTTAAGTGAAGCGCGGGGCGGACGCCGTAGCTAAAGTTCACATAGTAGTTATTATAGCCGGAACCGCTAGAATTCAGGTAGTAGACATAGTACGAATAATTGTAGAGACCGGAACGGGACCACCAAGCAGAGGAAGCGGAACGCTCTGTTGTGGATAACTTCCAAATACCAGCATTATCACTAACACCTGCTTCAGAAAGGCTGGGTAACCAGAGGTAGTCCGTACCCCATTGAGTGTAGTTTGCTTTTGCTTGATATGAATATGTATTAGGGTTGTTAGAATACCAGCCCGAAGTTATATTTGTTGCTAGCGATTCATTATTTAGTATATAACTTGTACCATTCCTATCACTACCACTACCCTGAGATTGTGTTTGGTACCACACATCTTTGGGTTGTACTAGGTATTGTGTTAGTCCTTGAGAGGCTACGGTATATAGAGCGTATTTGTGTGTAGAGGATTGAGTCGCTGTTGCAGTTGAGTATGAATTGCTGTTATTTGCTGTAATATTAGCATATGTTCCGCCATTGTTTAGAGTAACTGCGCGCATATAACTAGCACCATACATATTAGAGGGATTTGCATTAGACCAGTTGCTACCATTATCATATCCACCGTGACTTATTGTCGCGGTACCATCGTTGTTTACCATTAATAGGGTCGCGATACGGTCGCCATTACGGTCGCCGCCATCCTCGTTTCTACGGGTTAGGTATACCACTTGCCACTTGTAGCCACCTATGGTCACGACTACAGACTTTCCGCTGGTCTTTCCGCCGTAGGTGTAGCCGCGGATGTCTTGGGCGGTCTGCTCATTGGTGTTAACGCCGTTTATGGTGCCATCGCTGGAAATGTACTTTAGCAATGTGCCTAAAGTGTCGCGGTTAAAGGTCTTTGTGCTGCTGTTCCATATATCGCCTACCACGACTGAGTTTGAAGTGACATTATCATCGCTAGTAAACGCAACTACTGGGGCTTTGAAGTTGTACAAAAACGAAGTCAGTACGATAGAGGCGCAGAATAGCCCTAAAAGTACCGTTAATAGTCCCACTTGGAACCTAGAAAATTTTATCATACAATACCTCACTTTAAAACAAATTTACAAAAAAACTGAGAAACTATGCGAATGGTGTAGCAAGAGCGTAGCGCGATTTTGTGGAGTAGGTGCTATATATTAACCTATCCGCATAGTGTATATAAAGTATAATGTTATTATAATAAATTTTTAACGATTTTGCAAACAAAAAAGGAAATATTTGTAAAAAAATAGAAAAATATGTGTCCCCCGCCCGACAAGGTGAAATGTTTTTAAAAGGAATAGGTGTGGTGCGGGTCGATAATAAAAAAAGACTCAATCGCCCAAAGGCACATAAGACAAAACTATCGCATTTGATAGTGTCATCCTAAGATTGAGTCATATTTTCCACGCTCAAACTCAAGCAAGGAAGGACCAAGACCCCTTCACCTCACTTCTATCTGTTTAGCAATCTTACCGATACGCTAAATACTGGAAATTACAAGAAAACTTGTAATTAAGGTGAGTCGCGGGGCGGACGCCGTTGCTATTGTTCACATTGTTGTTATTATAGCCGGAACCGCTAGAATTCAGGTTGTAGACATTGTTCGAATTATTGTAGTTACCGGAACGGGACCACCAATTAGAGGAAGCCCCAATTTACAAGGTCTCAGCCCTAGTGGTTGGGTGGACAAAAAGGTAAGCTAAGGAGTCAAAACAAAATTACATAATCTCAGTTATTACGCTTTGTTTTGGAAGGTATTGAAGCGTCAAAACCGTGATGATTTGTCTTTTGCGTTTGATAAATTTCTTTCGTTGGAACCTAAAGAAATTTCTTGTATTAAAATTTACCTTTTTGTAAAGGGTGGCTAAATCATATTTACACTTAATAGTGGAGTATGTAAAATATGCTTAGCGAAATAATCAATCAAATGAGCTATTTGAATATTATTTGCTATAAAAATCATTTATTTCTTACACTTTTTGTCCACCCTCCTAATAATTTTCTTTCCTCTAATATTAAATTGCCAATGTATAGCATTTGTTTTGTGGTAATTGCCTGCAATTTCTTAGCGACCTCGGTATAGTGATTCAGCAAGTGCAGGCTCACACCTGCGCGCGTTTGGTAATAGAGGCGCTGTTCACCTTTCT
>CASEHF010000021.1 GCA_949287685.1 uncultured Christensenella sp.
ACTACCGCAAACAATACAATTTTATTGAATAGATTTTTCGACATTTTTCCTCCTTTTTGCTGCCAAAATAATAGTAATTATTAGTATTATCGCAATAATCCCTAAAGTTATATACGATAGGTACTCCCGAACTGCTATAAACATTACGAGCAAATCATAATGCGCAATGGTCGCGAGTGAGAATATCAATAAAAACGCAACCAAAATCGGCAAAATCGTAGTTTTGGTCTGCATTAATGCCTTGTTTGCTTGACCAATGCAGTAAATTAGACAAATTGTCGAGCAGAATAGTTTTGTAATATCTACAATTGAGGTTAGCCATACTAGCCTCTGCAATTCCATAATGAACGGGTCGTACTGAGAAAATTCGCTCAAAGCAAAAATTACATACTGCATCGATTTGCCAAACACATCGTAGAAAATAAAGCAAATTGCTAATATAAAGAGCGCCACAACTCCCGAAATCAGCATAGTTTTGCGCAATAATTTAGGGCTAATGTCGACTTTTCCCACAAAAAACAGTAGACATAGAGAGTTACCAAAGTAAAACGCGCTCGACATCGACCCCTGGAGCATAGGGAGCGTTCCCTCCGTAAAATAAGGTAGATTTTTATCAAATTGCAGAAAATCCACATTTGAAATAACCGAAATAATCGTGCCTATGAGTATAAACCAAAACAGTATTTCCAGCGACCGCCCGAGTGTCCGCGCGCCTTTGTACGCTATGTATCCAGTTACGAAAAATGTTGGTAGCGCAAACAACCACGGGCTAAAGTCATCATAAAGTTGATTTAGAAAAAACGAATAAATTTCTTGATAACACAGTGTTATGCGTGCTACCATATAAATCGCGAGTATTAGGTAAATTAAGACAGCCCCCACAATCGTAAAGCGCTTTTTAAGCAAGGTAAATAAATTAGTATCTGGATTACGCACGATGACTAGAGTGATTAAAAATACGAGTAGCAATTCTATTGCGGAATTTATCAAAATACTAAATATAGCATCGTTACTGGCACTTGCGTATACTACCGAAGGCATTGTGACTAACTTGCTAGTGAGTATCACAAAGGCGACTATAATTATAAATTGTCTACTGCTGAGTTCTGCCACTGCTTTGCCTCCTTTTATTAATGTTTGGTATGCTTTTTGGTCTATTATTCATCTCGCGAATTGAGTGCCTATGAAAGCCATCTTGTAAATCAGACCTAATATAAGGCGCGAACGGGGCGAGGTAAGGCGAGCCAAAACTATCCATATTAACTAAATATCCAATTAGGAAAATAGTCCCGATAATTAATCCAAAGACACCCAGTAGCCCGCCTAGAATAGTGAATATAAAACGGAGTAGAGAAATCTGTGCACTTTGCTCTGGCAGGGTATAACTCATTACTCCAGTGATAGCAATAATAAGCACCGCAGGCGGACTCACTAACCCTGCCTTTACTGCCGTGTCACCTAAAATTAGCGCCCCCACAACGGATAATGATAGTCCCATGTATCTAGGCATCCGCAAACTTGCCTCATACAACACTTCAAACAAAAAGATAATAAATATCATTTCAATTAAAGGAGTGAGCGGGAGACCCTGAATCGAGTTAGTAATAGTAATTAGCAATTTTATAGGTATCGCCTTAATATGGTGAGTGAGCAGAGCCACATACAGCCCAGGGAGTAAAATTCCTACAAGGGCTGCGAGCAATCTCATAAACCGCAGTATCGTGGCTCGGCTTGGGGTAGTATAGTAGTCATTGCTAGATTGCAGGTCCTCGAGGAGTAAAAAGGGTACAGTCAACACAATGGGTGACCCATCGGTAAGTATTGCTACGCGCCCTTCTAGAATTTTTGCGGTTGCTATGTCTGGCTTCTCAGTCGACCCAATTTGTTTAAAAATCGTATGTTTACCTTTAGTCAAAAATTCTGCTATGTAGTGTGAATCAATAATTCCATCGATATTGATTTCACTTAATTTTTCTTTAACCCGTTTTACAATTCTCGGGTCGGCGACATCTTTAAGGTAGATTATACGCACCTGCGAATTAGTCTCTTTTCCGAGCGTTGTTTTGTCTATGCATAGGTTAGGGGTTTTTAAGCGTTTTCGAATTAATGCCATATTTGTAATGAAGTCCTCAACAAACCCCTCACGCGGTCCCTCAATCACTGCACTTGTCGGCGGCTCGCTAGGAGTGCGCACTGCCCACTTTGCGCATTCTACGACTAGTACCTGATTAGTCCCTTCAAACAAAACCGCACAGAAGCCATTTAGTATGTTCTCAATCATGGTTGCCTCATCTTGAGGTTCGCTAACTTTACTAAAAGCAATAAACTCCTCCTTTGCTTGCGTGATTATATCGCAGTCATCAATCTTGGCAAATTTTTGAAGAGGCCCGATTACATTTTGTGAAAGCACTAATTGGTCAATAACATTTTCTATCCACACGATTGCCACCTCGGTCCCATCTTTTGTTTTAAATTCTCGCGTGGCTAAATCAGAAGTGTTATTAAATACTTTTTTTAAATGCTCGAGTCTTGATTTGATATCACTCATATTACTACCACCTTTTTTCTTATTTTTCTTTTTTATTTTCAAAATATACATTTTTTGTTATTTTACGACAAATTAAGTACTATGCAATTAAAAATTATTGCATAGTACCTATAAAACGGTGTAAAATATGTGTTTTTACAATAAAAATTAAAAAATACAAGCAAAATTATCGCAATAAACCCTCAAAATAAAAAATTTACCGCAATGGATAAAATGCACTTATATAATCATTTTTTATAAAAACCTCATAAAATTTCCGCCCTTTTATTGACTTATTTATTAAAATCTATTAAACTATTTAACTAGTATTTATTGTTTGGAGAATGTTGATTATGCAATACACAAGTAAAATTTTGATGCGCAAATGGCGTGAGTTTTGGACAAGTAAAGACCATAAGGAAATTAAGGGGGCATCGCTGATTCCTAGTGATAACACGGTGTTGTTTACGACTGCTGGTATGCAGCCTCTTATTCCGTACTTATTGGGGAAGGCGCATCCTTTAGGCAAACGCCTCTTTGATATTCAACCGTGCCTGCGTACCAATGACATTGATGAGGTGGGTGATAATCGCCACCACACAATGTTCTTTATGTTAGGTAACTGGAGTATCGGTGACTATTTTAAGCGTGAGGCTATTAGTTGGAGTTATGAGTATTTGACCGACAAAAAGTGGCTAGGTATTGACCCTAGTAGACTAGCGGTCACGGTATTTGAGGGGGATAGTGTCGTGCCACGCGACAATGTTAGTGCCGAGCTTTGGGAAAAATGCGGAATACCAAGAGAGCGAATTTACTTTTGCCCGCGCGAGGATAACTGGTGGGAGATTGGCGGTGGAGTAGGTCCATGTGGACCCGATACCGAGATTTTTTACGATACGGGTAAACCTGCTTGTTCTAGTACTTGTGGTCCGCAATGTGACTGTGGTAAGTGGGTAGAGATTTGGAATAATGTGTTTATGGAATTCAATGTTCCTACTGCTAATGCGAGTCTTGAAAAATTGCCTCAGCAAAATGTCGATACAGGTATGGGGTTAGAGCGAATCGAGGCGGTACTGAATGGCTACGACTCAACATTCAGAAATGAGTGTTTTAAAAAGCCTATTGAGATTTTGGAGATGTTGAGTAACAAAAAGTTCGACTTTGATAATGAATATGGAAAATATTTTTGTATTATCAGTGACCACATCCGCGCAAGTGTGTTTTTGCTCGGGGACATACAGCCCACAACTCCAGGTAATGTGGGTCAAGGCTACATTCTCCGCAGGTTAATTCGCAGGGCGGTAAATTGTGCGAGGAAACTTGGTTTTGAGCCAAAGGAATTGGTAAAAGTTGCTGATAAGTACATCAAGTATTACAAAGAGGACTTTGAAAACTTTGAAAAGCAGGAGAGTTTTATTCTAGATGAAATTTCAAAGGAAATTGAAAAGTTTGCCAAAGCAATTGAGGGCGGTATTCGCGAGTTTAATCGAATCACAGAGTCTATGAATAGTGGAGATACAATTGATGGAAAGACTGCTTTTCACTTGTTTGATACCTTTGGTTTTCCGCTAGATTTAACGGTAGACCTTGCTAGCGAGCGTGGAATAAAGGTTGATAAAGATGGGTATAACTTAGCGTTTAGTGAGCACCAGCAGAAGTCCCGCGATAACTCGGGTGCAATGTTTAAGGGTGGCGTTGCGGAGGCGCATTCCGAGGAGGAGGAAAAGGTTTTGCGGAGGCTTCATTCGGCTACTCACTTAATGCTAGAGGCGTTGCGTAGAGTGGTGGGTGACACTGTAGAACAGCGCGGTAGTAACATTACGCCGGAGCGCTTGCGCTACGATTTTACTTGCGACCACAAACTGTCTACTGAGGAGTTGAGGGCAGTCGAGGACATGGTAAACGAGCAGATTAAGAGAGGTTTGCCTATTACTTGCGAGGAAATGACTGTTGATGAGGCTCACGAGAGTGGTGCGATTGGTATTTTTGATAGTAAGTATGGCGACAAGGTAAAAGTCTACACTATGGGCGATTTTAGTAAAGAGATTTGCGGAGGCCCGCATGCAGAGCATACAGGAGAGTTGGGGCATTTTAGAATAATAAAGGAAGAGAGTAGCAGTAGCGGAGTTCGCAGAATTAAGGCAGTTTTGGAATAAATCGTTTGACTAATGGGTGCAATATTTGATAAAATATTTTTATAAAGTTTGACTTATACTACATTTATAGCGCTTTTTAGGTGTCAAAGGTACAAAGGAGTCTATAATGAATGTTTTTGTAAATATTTTAAAGATTTTACTTATTTTAGTGGCGATTGTGATAGGTGTAGGGCTTATTTTGCTCGCCGCGTTGGTTATTTTCCCTGGGTTTAGTCTGTTTGGATTACACTATGTTAGCGGCGATACCCAAAAAGTAGGAGATTATATCAACCTAGGCGAAGCATCTGATAATTTCCCTAGCCAAATTAATGAGTGGAATAAAACTACCACGATATCCATTAATACTTTATCATGGGATATTGAGCTTTGCCCTGTGACAAAGGCAAATGACAATTACTACTTGGCTGATTCGATTACCGCTCTATGGACTAGAGAGTATAACGGTTTTGTAGTGGGCGAAGTCGCTGAGCCCGAGTTTACAGGTGGCGAGTTTATTGAAAATTCAGATGGCACGCTTACACTATATTACGAGGTGCGTGAGCCCGATGGTGGCTGGATTAGTAAGGTCAATACCGAACTCTTGATTTTATTTAATCCCGATGACTTTGCGGGGAAAGATATTGTAATCAACACTCGCTCGGGCAATGTAAAACTCGGCGATTCTCTTAGATACGAGACTCGCGAGGGCGACACAAAGGAAAAGGTCAGCACCAGTTTTACCTCGGGAGATTTGAATATCACCAATCTTACTGGCAGCATTACAATTTGCGATGTCGATGTGAGCGGTGAGGTGACAGTTGACAAGGATTCTGGCGACTTTGTTACCCAAGTTGATTTAACTAATAATGTTTTTGTCGACATTGACAAGGGTTTTGGTACAATTACGCTACAAGATGTCGGGACTCGAGTAGGTTACACAGGGTTGATTTTGGAGCAAATTAATAATGCTAACATCACTTTTGGTAGAGTAAAGGGTGATTTGTCTCTAAGGGGGACTGGCGGACTGATTAGAGGTGAGACAGTCGATGGCATTATGTCTATTAGAGGGGGCAACTGTGATGTGATTCTCGAGGAAGTCGCAGGGAGAATCGACTGGGAATCGACTGATGGCTCGCTAGACCTCGGGAGCGCAGGTGGTGATGTTGTGGCTAAATGCACTGGCTCTGGTCGCATAACTATTGATACTGTCGCAGGAGATGTTGGTATTGAGACAAATGGCGGAGCAATCACTTTGGCAGAAACTCGCGGAGATGTGATTCTTGACACGAACAACGGCGAAATCAATGTGACAGGCACACAGACAATCGCTAGTTACACCGTTACCAGCCGTGGTGGTAAAACGACCCTTGATAACATTCACGGTACTGTAAACTTTACGGCAAAGGAAAACGGGAACGCTAGTTTAGCCCTAAACTATGTGGAATTAGTGGGGGAGAACACTATTAACACGCAAACAGGGGACATAAATATAAAAGTAGGCAGTAAAACATCGTTCTACTTGAGTAATTGGAGCACAAACAACTCAGTAAACATCGATGTCTCTGGTTGTCGCTCAAGTAACAGTAAAATGGAAAACACCGAGTATGCTGGTGGTGTCGCTATAAACACAGGTAATATAGATGATAACCTTACGCTTGTGAGTATTTCGGGTAGAATCAGTCTTACTCACGAAATTTAGGAGTATCGATTTTGGTATTTTAATTTAGGAGGTGTACCGATTAGCACGGTATGCTTCCTTTTTTATGATGGGGCTAATCACTAGACAAGCCAAAATAGCCGACAATTCCGCACATAATCGTATACGCGATTTTTTCTTGATACTCAGGCGTTACGAGTTTTGCCTCCTCATTTTTGTTCGATAAAAAGCCGCACTCCACGAGTATCCCGGGGGTGGGCGTGCAGTTGAGTATATAGAAGTCGCCCTCTTTGCTCTCGAGCCTGCTCCCTTCAATTTGTTCCGCGAACAATGCCTGCAGTTCTTGCCCAAGTTCGCGACTGATGTCGTTATTAATTTTATAAAAAACTTGCGCCCCGTGTGCCGACTCGTTTGTATAACTATTCAAATGGATACTCACGACTAGATTCGGGTTTGCATGCTTAATTATTGCTTCACGCGCCCGCATATCGCGCATTTTATGTCCGCTAGCAAAGGTCCCATACAATCCATCCTCATTGGTGCGCGTGTAGGTTACCGTAATGCCTAGCGTGTTGAGAAAACTCCCCCGTTTTTTGGCAATGCTTAGGTTAATATCGCGCTCGTAAATGCCGAGACTGCCGACACAGCCAGAATCGACTCCACCGTGCCCAGCATCAATAACTACGCTAAATCGCGGCAACGGGGTCGAGGCAAGTGTGGTATTACTTGAATATACCATGTATGCATTCCCGCAAAACAAAACCGTAAAGATTAAGAGGTACCAAAAGACCTTTTTTAGACCACTAATAGTAACTATCATATCTCCTCGCAAAATTGTTTTAAACTAATATATTCACTAAATTTTTAATTTATTAATGCCGTTGTTGTCTTAATCAAAATTAGTCAATTTACTGTATAAAAATCACATGGATTTCTATGAATAATTATTCATTTTTAAATATAATTTGCATAAATATACACATAAACCATTGTTAAAATAAACTGTTTAGAGCCGATTTGCGAGTAAATGGACTAACTACTTATGAAATATTTGCTTTTTGCTACTTTTTGTGCTATAATTCAAACTATGATTAAATTTTTTACAGAGACTAAGTTTTCGGAAAACGACCTACAGAGCATTCCATCTGCAACGCTTGCGTGGATAGGTGATGCAGTGTTTAGTCTATGCGCGCGCGAGTTTATGTTGCGCTTTAATCACGGCAAGCCCGCGAGACTCAACCGCGCTGCTGTCGAGTGGGTAAATGCCGAGGCGCAGTCCAAGTGGTTAGAAAAAATTAAACCATACTTAGATGAAACCGAGTTGGGCGTGGTTCGCCGTGCTAGGAATGCACCAATTACCACCAAGAGCAAGCACTACGGACTGGCAGATTATCGGCGTGCTACAGGGCTCGAGGCGCTGATAGGTTACTTGTACCTTGCGGACAAAATGGACAGACTAAACGAGATTTTAGCAATGATTTTTGGAGAAAATGATGATAATTTACGGTAAAAACGCAATTTTGGAGAGTTTGCGCGCTGACAAGGCGATTTACAAAATCTATATGCTCGATAAATACAAGGACAAATTCGGCGAAATTGATGCCCTAGCGCGTAGGAAAAATGTCAAAATCGAGTACCGCAGCCGTGAGGAACTGTCGAGGCTCGCTAGTAACGAGCACCATCAGGGCTTTGTCGCCGAATGCGCGGATTTTGAGTACTGCGAGGTCGAGGATATTTTGGACTTAGCGGCAAAACGCGGTGAACAGCCCTTTATAATCATTCTCGATGGTATTGAGGACCCGCATAATCTTGGCAGTATCGTGCGCGTGTGTGAGTGCGCGGGCGTGCATGGTATAATTATTCCCAAGCACAACGCTTGCCCTATAAACAGCACGGTTGTCAAGACTAGCGCAGGGGCGTTGTCAAATATGCTAATCGCTAGAGTCCCGAATATAGCGCAAGTGATTGAGAAACTAAAAAAGGCGGGACTGTGGATTTACGCGGTCGAACTCGGCGGCGAAAATATCTATAGGCAGAACCTAACTGGTGCCTTGGGGCTGGTCATCGGTAGCGAGGGCGATGGCATCGGCGATTTAAACAAAAAGAAGTGCGATGGCATAGTTACAATGCCAATGAAAGGAAATATAAACTCACTAAACGCCAGCGTTGCTTGCGGAGTTGCAGTGTACGAGGCGGTTAGACAACGAGGTTAGAATTGAGTAAAGATATCGATAAACAGCGTTTACTACTCTTAGAGGCGAGGGCGGGGGATGCTCGCGCGCTCGATGAGTTGATGAATGACCTTAGACCTATGGTCAAGACTATAGCACGGGGTTACTTTTTAACCAATGGCGACACCGCCGACCTTATACAAGAGGGAATGATAGGGCTTTACAAGGCTTTTTTAAGCTACGATTTGGAGAGCAAGGCGACTTTTAGCACTTACGCGAGTATCTGTATCCGTAGGCAAATGATTTCCGCAGTGCGCACGAGCCTCAGCCAAAAAAATTTGCCCCTGAATCAGTATATAGGGATAGGTGCTCAAGGTGGATTAATACTCGATGGAGGCGAGCAAGATTTGGAGTATACGCTGCCGAGTGAGGAATTGAGCCCAGAGGAGCGCGTAATGCTAGTCGAGCGCACCCGCGAGATAAAAAAGCGGATAAAAGCAACCCTTAGCGCGTTCGAACTCGAGGTTTTAGGAAAGTACTTAGCGGGTGCAAGTTATAGAGAAATCGCGAAATCGCTTGACAAAACCGAGAAATCGATAGATAATGCAATTACACGAATAAAAAATAAATTGAAGTTTTTAGAGGGAAAAGATGTATCTAGCGCTTTATAGAAAATATAGACCACATACATTTGATAAAATTGTCGGTCAAGAGCATGTGACTAAAACTTTGGAAAACCAAATCAAAAACGACCAAATCGGGCATGCATACTTGTTTTGTGGCAGCCGCGGCACGGGGAAAACCAGTGCTGCAAAAGTTTTCGCTCGCGCCATAAACTGTTTGCACCCTGTAGGCGGCTCGCCTTGCGGGGAGTGCGAGGTATGCAAGGCTCTCGCCGAGAATAACTCAATCGACATAATCGAAATCGATGCCGCTAGTAATAACGGGGTCGAGGAAATACGCGACTTGCGAGATAAAGTGAAGTATCCGCCAACGGTCGGCAAATACAAGGTATATATTATAGATGAAGTGCATATGCTCACGACTAGCGCCTTTAATGCACTGCTCAAGACCCTAGAGGAGCCGCCTGCTCACGCCGTGTTCATTTTGGCAACGACTGAGGTGCATAAACTCCCCGCGACAATTCTATCCCGCGTGCTGCGCTTTGACTTTAAATTAATTCCTACCGAAACCATCGCAAAACTTATTGGCGATATCTTTAAGGAAAGTAATATAAAGTCCGAGCCCGCAGCGATCGACTTAATCGCTTCGGCAGGACAGGGGTCAGTGCGCGATGCGCTCTCAATCGCTGATATGTGTGCATCTTTTGCAAATAACGACATAAAATATAGCGATGTAGTCGAGGTGTTGGGTGTTAGCGACTCTGAGACAATTTTTGCTCTCGGTAGCGCCGTGTTGACTCAAAATATTCGCGACTTCTTTACCCGCTTTACAGGGCTGGCAAAATCGGGCAAGAACTTGTCAGTTGTCGCAAATGATTTAACTAAGTTTTTCCGTGATGTGTTGGTGCTAAAGACCTGTGGAGCCGAGTTTGTTGAGTACGAGTCTAGTGTAAAGGAGCAAATGGTGGCGCTGGCTACGAACACTCCCGAGGAGCGTATAAACCGCGCTTTGCAGGCGTTTAGTCATATCGAGAGTGAAATGAAGTACTCGCTAAATCCGCAATTACTAATAGAAACGACAGCGCTAGGGCTCATGGATAGCGAAGTAAAAAAAAACTAATTTTTAGCGCAGGCAAGAGCACTCCAGAACTTGTTATAAAATCCGTTGACCCGCGCGCAGTGTGGGGGAAAGTGCTGCTAAACTTGCGCAAAAACGGCATAATAAATGTACATTCAATATGTGTCGAGGTTAGTGATATAGTGCTACAAAACCACGACTTTATCATAAATATACATAAGAGCATAAATTACGAAACTCTAAAAAAACCTCAAAATTTGAGTCAATTGCTTGATACTTTCAAAAATCTCGGCTATAATTATAATGTTATATTGAATTTCGCACCCGAACGCGAAGTAAAAATTGACAAATCAAAACTACTTGGCGAGATTTTAGGGTGCGAGGTCGAAAAAATTTAAGGAGATAAGACAATGGCAGGATTTAATGGCTTTGGTGGCGCAAATATGCAAAATTTATTGAAGCAAGCGCAAAAAATGCAAGAACAAATGATGCGTGACAAGGAGGAACTCGAAAACACTACCTTCTACGCAAACGCAGGGGGCGGAATGGTCGAGGTCGAGATGACTGGTAGGCGTGAACTGACCTCTCTTAAAATCAAACCCGAAGTTATCGACCCCGAGGATAAGGAAATGCTCGAGGATTTAATAATCGCGGCAATAAACGATGCGAACCGCCAAATCGATGAGAAAACCGCGGAAATGACCCCAAACTTACCAGGGGGAATGTTCTAGTTGAAAAATTTTATTTTACCGATTGAGAAGCTTGTGGCTTCTTTTTCTAAATTGCCAGGAGTGGGCAGGAAGACCGCAGTCCGCTACGCCTACTATATTATAAATTCCTCAAATGCCGATGTCCGCGCCTTTGCCGATACAATGATGCAGGCAAAGCAAACTGTGCATTACTGCTCGGTCTGTGGGAACTTTACCGATAGGGAAGTGTGCGAGGTGTGTGCCCACGGGGATAGGGGGCTTGTGTGCGTGGTCGCCGAGCCAAAGGATATACTCGCTCTCGAGCGGGTGAGCGACTACAACGGCACCTTTCATGTACTGCATGGATTATTAAATCCGCTGGCAGGGGTCACCCCGAATGATATCCATATAAAGGAACTTCTGGAGCGCATCAATACCGACAATGTCCGCGAGGTCATAATGGCTACTAGCCCCACAGTCGAGGGCGAGGCAACCGCTATTTATATTAGTAATCTATTACACCCACTAGGCGTAAAGGTAACCCGCCTAGCACAAGGCGTGAGCCTCGGGACCGATATTGAGTATGTCGATGAAGTGACATTATCGCGCGCGCTGGAGGACCGCCGCGAAATCTAAAGAGGGGGTATATAATATAACATCTGCTTTGTCGTAAGTTAAAAATCACTCAGTTACATATTTCTGTATATGCGCCTCGTGATTTTCAACTTACTTCGCGCATCTGTCATATTATATACTCCTCTTTTTATATGATCCTCCTGAGTGCCGCCCCGAAAAGTGTAGTTGGTTGTATATTCCGCTATAATAAAAATCTGTCATCTTGAGCCTCGACCCGCGGTGCGTAGGCATACACGCAATAAATTAATTACTTTTATTATTCCTCTTTAAAAAACACAAGACCAAACTGAGCATAATCAAGCACTCCACTTAGATCTTGCGTAGCATTTAATTTTAGTCATCCTGAGCCTTCCCCGCGTAAGCCTTCAGACGAAGGATCTATTCCGCTTAAAAACAACCCTAAGCAAACCGTAAACAATCATACAAAGCGAGTAGTTTACTTTTATATATCGGGTGCGCGCCTCCGCACCACCTCCGCGCCGCATCTAGTCCTCTTAAAAACACCCCAAACAAAAAAGCCCAATGCGGGGCTTTTTTTATATAAAAAACTTACTTATTATAATACCCTCACTCCTCCAACATCGAAATTTTTTGTTTCAACCGAATCAATCGCTTCAAGTTTTTGCTTAGCCCTACATTATTGTTTTTCAACAACGCCGCCTCTGCTTGTTGCGCGGATTTTAGTAGTTTATTCAGTCTTTTCGCATCGCGTTTTCCCATTTTTCACACCTTTTACCGCTCAATCATATAAAGTTTTTAACACAAATACTACATTTTTACCAAAAAAACTTTGTGGGGTGGTAAATGATTTATAATGATGAGCAACTTCCTAATGATGATAGCATTGCCAAAATGCAACAAGGTTATGCGCGCAAAGTGAGCATTTTGCAAACCGAGGACACCGCACCTACGCCGACACCAGTAGAGCCGAATCAGGAATTAGGCACGATTGCCAGTAGTATCGACTGGGAGACAAATACGGCACTCCTAAACGCGCTTGCCCGCACGCCAAATCGCTGTATGCGCTCCTTTATCCGCGGTTTAATTCCTCTAAATGAGCAGGATAGTGCCGAGATAAGCGGCTACTACATCCAAAACGGTATCCGCAGGAACCCAAGCGTTATCAATCTAAACACTAGCACCTTTAATCAAACTTTGCGCGACTATATTCGAGCGGAAGCGGAGTTGCTCGACAAACTCGTAGAATTGCTTTACTTGGAGACCGACTCAGATAGGCGTACGAGCCTGAGAAATATTCTCCGCAGGCGCCTTGATGCCTTAGACACGCTAGCGAGCTTTTGGTCCAGCACGCTTTTTGGCTAATTGTGCTGGTGAAAAATTTTATTTAATGACTAATTGTGTTGTTTGGAGCGAGTTTAGGATGCCTTCCTGTTTGCGGGCGGGCATCCTGAGTGTCGACCCGAAAAGTGTAGTTAGTTGTATTTTTAAATATATTAAAGCACTGTCATCCTGAGCGCTCCCCGCGTTAGCCTTCAGACGAAGGATCCATTCCTCTTAAAAAACTCGGGCAACAACTAAAAAATAAGAGGCAGAGTGGCTGGCGCAAAACTATTCGTTTTTTACCGTACTAAGTACTCTTGCGCCAGACTTCCCGCGAGCGGGAAGGCATCCTGAGCCTCGACCTCGGTGCGTAGGCGCACTCTCGATAAGAAAGTATAAATAGTATAAACACTAAAATAGTGCATGGTCATACCAACAATAAAAGTCCATAGTCGACTCCGCGCAAGCGCCTAAAGTATTGTCATCCTGAGCCTCGACCCGAAAAGTGTAGTTAGTTTTATTTTTAAATATATTAAAGCACTGTCATCCTGAGCGCTCCCCGCGTTAGCCTTCAGACGAAGGATCTATTCCTCTTAAAGTGGTAAATAGTACTGGGCTGGCGCGAGAGTATGCTTTTCTAATTGTAATGGTCATTCACGCGCCAGACTTCCCGCGAGCGGGAAGGCATCCTGAGTCTCGACCCGCAGCGCCTCCGTAACTCAGCGTATATTGATAGGCAACATTAGGAACGCCTAGCAATACGCTGCCCGAAGGATCTATTCCTCTTAAAAACACTCCAAACAAATCACAAGCAATCATTCAAAGCGAATAGCCTTACTTAATATGTATATATTGCGTGTGCGGCTTCGCACCGCCTACACACTGCAGCTCCGCGCCGCAACTACTCCGCTTTAGTTCAATTACACTTTTTCGACACGCTTCGCCCAATAACCACACAAAAACTTGTTTTCCGAAGCAAATGAGTGCCAAAATCTTTTTGATTTCGCCAAAAAATGTGCTATAATGGTAATATGGATTTAAACATAAGAAAAGATTTGATTGATTTAGCCAAGATTTTTGCGAAACACGATGCTCCACTTTATATAGTGGGCGGTTTTGTGCGCAATGCAATTTTAGGCTTTTGTGAAACAGACATCGACATCTGTAGTCGTTTGTTGCCCGAGGAAATCACCGCGATTTTGCCAAATAAAAAATATGAGGTAAAACTAATCAACCCCAAACTTGGCACAGTGCATATTCGCGTAAATGCGACAGGCGAGGAGTATGAGCATACGACCTTTAGGGCAGAGCGGTACAACACAGGCGGTGCGCACTCGCCCGAGACTGTGCGGTTTGTCGATGACAGTTCCCTTGATGCGAGTCGCCGCGACTTTACCTGTAATGCGCTGTATTACAATATCCTCACTCACGAGGTGGTCGACTACTACAACGGCGTTACTGACACCCGCGCACACATTTTGCGAACGGTCGAGACACCCGAGTATGTCTTTTCGCGCGATGGGTTGCGAATCTTGCGGCTTGTGCGTATCGCATCTGAACTCGACTTTGAAATAGATGCTCACACTTTTGAGGTCGCTAAAAAAATGTCGAGTCAACTCCGTGACATCTCTCAGGAGCGCTTTAACAAGGAAATCGTAGCTATCCTCTTTGCTGACTACAAGTACGATGCGATTGATAACCCGCAGGCATATGTTACAGGACTAAAGCGGTTAGGTGACTTAGAGGCGTGGGAATATGTGCTACCTGGACTATATAGGGCAATCGGTACAAATATCCGCAAACTCTACTCCAACACTTGGTTAAATCTAATCACAGATGCCCAGCCAATTTTGCGAATCCCCGCTTTTGCTGCCGACATTGTATCCAGCCTAAATTTAAAAATCACGCGCGAGTTGATTACTGACATTTTGGGTATAGGCGGGATTATGTTAAATAAACGCGAGTGTGAGCGCCAGTTTAGAGTATTACGAGGCTTTTTCGAAATTTTAAACGGCGACATTTTTAGCGAGGAACGCGCCCGAATTTTTATTCAAGATAACTACGAGTTTCTCCCTGAGATTTTCGGGCTGTGCGATTTAGCGCATATCGGCAAACGCATACAAAAATCATACACTCTTATGCAGATTGATAAAGTGCCATTAAATCTAAGACAACTCGACATAAACGGACACGATATCGAGGCACTTTACCCCGATATCCCCAAGACTCATTATTCGCAGATTTTAACAAAACTTCTCCACCGCACCAGCATTATGCCCGAAATGAATAGAAAAGATATTTTATTAAAAGAAGTCGCTGTTATAGAGGGCGAGTTGTAATATAATTATTTAGGACTAAACAATTTCTAAAACAAATCTATCTCCAATAGATGTTTCAAAAGACTATAAATGTAATATTGTTTTTGGTAATCAATCAAATACCTTACCTTCATTATTCAGCTTAAAAAATACAAAAAAGTCAGTACTATGCAATCGAAAACTATTGCATAGTACCTAAAAAACTAGTAAAAAACGCACTTTTTAATCATTTTTTTAAAAATACAAGCAAAATTTGTGCGAAAAACATTGGTGCGTTATATAGGTTTATCGTTTAAAACAATCTAAAAGTACCCTCAAATCGAATGATCAACCCTTCGTTTTTGGGGCAGGGTTTTGGCGGGTAGGGGGATGGGAAATTTGGTTGGCACCCGTATTGTGGGGGAGGACAAGGCCTAGATATAGGTGGGACATAGCATCCACGGCGATTGCCATAATTTTTGTAATTGTAGTAGGGTAATTTGCTTTCATCAAAACAAGACATAGTTTACTCCTTATAGGTATGTATGCCCGCTACTATATACTATGTGCTAGACTCAAATTTTGTGCAAGTAATAATTTTGTATTTTTAGGTAAAACTTTACCTTAAACATTTGCATAAATTTCTCTCTTTTTATATAATTAAAGCGGAGGAGTACAAAGTGGGCTATTTTGATTATTTAGAGGAAAAAACAAAAGAACAGCGCGAGTTCCAATACTTTGATACGGTTGCAAAAACGGGTATTTTTATAGGACTAGGGGCGCTAGTCGTTACCTTGGCGGCTATCTTTGTGTTTGCATTTGCTATTACAATAGGGCAAAATATCTGGCTCGACTTTTTGGCGGGAGGCGGGCTAGTGATTGCGTGTACGGGTATTGCTTTTGCGGCAAAATCTATAAAAATGGCGCGTAGCATCCGTAAGGTTTCGTATTTGGGAAATTTTGCGCTAATTTGGGGTATTTTCGTAATTTTAATTGATATTGCGCTATTGGTCATTAATACTTGGCTTTATTTATCGTAATTTGATTTACTTTTTTTATAAGTTGTGCTAAAATATTTAGGTAAAAATGTGAGGTAGGTTATTATGCAACAATTTGTTTTTCCTGCAATTTTATACAAGGATGCCGAGAACAATGGCTATACAATAGTATTGCACGATTTGAATATCTGCACAGAGGGGGTCTCAGTCGAGGATGCTTTTTTGCGTGCAAAGGACTTTCTCGAGGTTTATTGTAGATGCGCGCTTGAGTACAATGGCGAGGTCGAGCCTGCGACCAAGTATGCAGATGTCAAGACTGATGGTAAAAACATCGTGCTGCTTATCGATGCAGAAATTAGAGATGCTCGCGAGGAGGTAAAGGCACGCGAGAGGTTCAGTTTTGATATCTAATTGTGGCTAAAAAGGAGGAGGCTATGATAAAAAAAATTTTTACCAGTCCGCAATCAATGGATCACCTAGACTATGCGATTACTTGTGGTTTCGGTTTTGAGAAGTTTATTTATGGAAAGGGAATGTATGGCAACCGTGTTTCGTTGATTCGCCCCAAGGACCCGAAAAAACTATACACCCAAGAAAGCGATTTTAAAAATAGCGACTTTCATGCCATCGAGGGAATAAAACCTCTCGATTTGGCGCAAACAATATTAATCACTAGGCAGAAGCTCGAGGCGTTTTTTACCGATAAAGAGTGTATGCGCGATTTCTTGTCTAATTTTAATAAAGATTTTATATCGCAGGATGATAAAGAGCAAGTATTAGATAAGTGGTACAATAATGTTAGCAAAAAATTGCTCGCCAATAAAATGATCGATTTCAAGAGGTTGAATAACTTTGTATTAGGCCATATCGTGCTAAGTATGCCTATTAGCGTGCAATTAAAAATTGCGGACTTTAGACAGACACAACTACTAGATTTATTGACTCAAGATATTATTACCGCCGAATTTGCAAAGTCGAGGCTCGATTTATTGCCAAAGTCAAAGGAAAAGCTTGTTGACCTCAAGCAAAAATTAATGACTCAGCGCTCTATGGCGGAGGCGCATAGGCGTGAGGAGGCAGAGTCTCTCGTGAATAAATACCACGGCGTTACTAGCGCTCCCGAAAAGGCAGCAGCGTAAGACACATCACCTGATGTGTTTTTTTGTTAATAAATTTATCGCTTTTTTAAAAACACCACAAGACCAAAACAAGCATAATAAGAGGCGCAGGGCTGGCGCAAAACTATTCGTTTCTTATCGTACTAAGTACTCTTGCGCCAGACTTCCCGCAAGCGGGAAGGCATCCTGAGCGCCGACCCTCGAAGCCTTTAGACAAAGGGGCTCAATCTCATCCACTTAAACAATTATCAAACAGTATAAAAGCGTAATAGTTTATTCATCTCAGGCTCTGTAATTAGGGTTTAGAATGCCTTCCTGCTTGCAGGAAGTCTGGCGCGTGAGTGGAATACTTCAATAAAAACCGCATACTCTCGCGCCAGCCCATCCGCCTCTTAATTATATTTATAGGCAGTGCGCATACGCACTGCGCCTACATACCGCCTTCGCACCCGCTAAAAAGTGATTTTGTATATTTTAGGTAGTTTTACATAAAATATCACAAAAACGGGAGTAGTATGTATGCAGTTTCGTGCTGTTTTGTGGATTTGTGTTTTGATCGCCTTTTGTTTTATAACAAAGGGCCCAGTTTCCGCAATCTCCGCCGATACAGTAGACTGTATAACTATGAATTTTCAGTATAATAACACCACTTTTACATATAAATCAAGCGCTATCGATAATTTAAACAACTTCTATTTTCGCTCCATTGCTCAGAAAAACAATCGATTAGGTTCGCCGCAGGAGCGTGCTATTTTGCTTGAGCGTGTATTGAATCTCGGGGTTGACCCGAGCGTGGCTTTTCAATATTGTTTTCCAGGACTTGAGCAGGTGATAAAGGATTTACAGGTTGTAGTCGATTGTGCCCCGCAGGATGCTTCCTTTTTCTTTAACCCAAATAGCCAGCCGTATTTTTCTTTTCAGCACGAAAGAGTAGGTTATCACCTCGATGTTATGGCACTAGCATACGAAATTATTGATAACCTAAGGCTGGGGAGTACTTTTACGATTGATTTACAACCTATAGTGCTTTACCCCAATGTTTATTACGATGATATAAAGGATTATGCAAACTTACGCAGCAGTTTTTATACGAGTTTTAACGAAAATAATGCAAATCGCAAGCATAATATCGCCCTCGCAATGAGCAAGTTTAATGGTATGAAAATTGATAGGAATAGGGAGTATTCCTTCAACGATACTACGGGGAAGCGTACCGAGGCGAATGGCTACCGTACGGCAAATATAATTGTTGACCAAAAATATGTTGAAGGTTTTGGCGGTGGCGTGTGCCAGGCTAGCACGACTCTATATAATGCTCTGTTGCTTGCGGGACTCGATTTTCGCGAGGTGCATAGCCACTCTTTGGTTAGTTCATATGTGAATATGGGCTTTGATGCAATGGTAAACTTCGGTACGGCAGACCTTCGCTGGATGAATAACACGGATACCGAGATGTTTATCCGCACATATGTAGAGAAAAATCGTGTAGGCGTGCAAATTTTTGGTAAGCCCGATAAAACGCCGTACACTCTAAAGCGCGTTACTGAGATTGAAAAGGTAATCGAGCCGCCTAGTGATGAGGTAATTATTGATGAAAAGGGCGAGTATAACAATTTAGTAAATTATACGGATGAGGCTAAGTACATTTCGGTGCCACATAAGGGGTACCGCGTACGCGCAATTTTGGAAAAATACGAGGGCGATAGGCTGGTTTCGCGTACTCTTTTACGGCGTGTTAGTTATCAGGCTACTCGCGGAGTAAAGGTCGTGGGGAATAAAGAGCGCCCGAAACCCGTTACAATTGAGAATGAACCACTCAGCCCCGAAGTTATGGAGTTTTGGAAAAGATTTAGATAAGTGATTGTTTTTATTAGACAATCGTACTTGTTTTAGATATAATTAATCTACTAATTTTAGGAGGGGACTATGTGGTGGGTGTGGTTGCTATATGCCTTAACACTGGTAGTTATTATATTTGTTTCAAATAGAATTGGCGGTATAGTAGATGCTCTCGACCGAAAGACTAAACTCTCAGGTGCGTTCTTAGGAGCGGTGCTTTTGGCAGGTGTTACGAGCCTACCGGAATTAGTTACTAGCCTCACTGCAGCCATAATGGGGGAGCCTGGCATGACTCAAGGAAATATCCTAGGCTCCAATGTTTTCGATATCGCTATAATAGGGCTGTTGCTCGTGATTTACTTTAAGCGCATCAAGACTCGGTCGGTTAGCCGCGCAAATATTATTTTTGACTTTTTCGTGTTCGCAATCACTGCATTGATTTTGGTACTTGCAATTCTTAATGTTCAAGTAGTTATTCCTTATATAAATATTAATATTCTCACTCCATTAATAATTATATTATACATTTTTGCACTTTTGGCGACTAGAAAAGCTGAGGATGTCGATGATACAGGCGAAGAAACTGTAAACA
>CASEHF010000022.1 GCA_949287685.1 uncultured Christensenella sp.
ACAAAGGCTCGTATTCGGTAAACTCTAGCTCTTTACCAGTAAATCTAGCCACCACCTCGTATTCCTCAAAAAGCCTTGATACTAAATTTTCAGCCATTATATAATGCTCAGTGCTATCCTTTGGCACAATTTCTACATAACTAAACTCAGGGTTTACAGTTAGGGCTACATTGCTAGGCAGTGTCCATGGAGTCGTAGTCCACGCTAAAAAGTAGGTATCCGCCCTATCTTTTAACTTAAATTTAACATACACGGTACGGTCCTTTACGGTCTCGTAGCCTTGGGCTACCTCGTGACTCGCCAGGCTCGTACCACAACGCGGGCAATATGGCCCAACACGATACCCCTCATATATATCGCCCTGCTCAAACAAACGCTTTAGTGACCACCAAACGGACTCAATGTAATCATTGTCACAAGTCACATACGCATCATCGAGATTTACCCAAAAACCAATCTTTTTGGTGGCAATTTTCCATTCGTTTTCATATTCGTTTATGATACGCTTGCATTCATCAACAAATTTTTGAACGCCTACGCCCTCGATTTCAAACTTGTTCTTAATTCCTAGATTTTTCTCTGCCTTTTGCTCTACGGGCAAACCGTGAGTGTCCCAACCTGCCTTTCGTAGTACTTTGTAGCCTTTCATCGCGTAATAACGGAGCACAGTGTCCTTAAAAATTCGGGTACTGCCATGACCTATATGCGGCAGTCCATTCATTCCTGGAGGCCCCTCATAAAATACAAAAGGTTGGCGCCCCTCACGCTCTTTTACACTTTTTTCGAAAATCTCATTTTTATCCCAAAAATCTAACACTTCCCTGTCTAGTTCGGGTAAATTCATCTTGCTGTCAACTTTTTTAAACATAATAACCTCTATTAAACATCGTAGTCTTCCACTATTTTATTCAAATCTATTATATCGGCGGTGGTAATTATACTAATTGGGCGCTCTAGACTATTTCCATTCTTAGTGAGTACCACTGCCTGCAATCTCCTATTGTGATAGAACAAGTCTAGAGCCTCTTGAACAGTCAAACTCTTTGGTTTAATTGTAAACACCCTGTCAATATCTTGCTCCGAAATCACATCACGAACGGCAGTCTTTGATGCAAAATCATCGATATTTACACCATTTCCTACCTGCATACCTAAAACATTTACGATACGCCCCGCATTAATAACCCCTGAAATGGTCTCGTTATCACAAACGGGAATTGATTTAAAACCAGTCTTGTATATAGTCTCTAGCGCCTTTTTTAGCGAAATGCCGCCATCGAGTACCAACACATTTTTGGTGGTAATGCTATCTAGTACTTGTGGTGGGCGCGCGACAAGGTCGGCAATTCTCTCCATCTCCGCCACAACATCATCATGAGGCTCCGCAATAATTCGCTCCTCATTACTATTATGTATTATAGCATTTCTTAGGCGCGCATAGTCAATTAATTTATCTTCATATTTTCTAACGACACTATTAAGCGACACAGCACGCCTAACCATATCACTAAAAGTAATATTGCGCTTAAAATTATACACAGCGCGCAATGTCTGGTCAATTTGATTATATGCGTTTATAAATCTAACTGCATTTGTTTCTTTTGATTCAATCATATCCATATTTTTTACCTCGCATTTTTTAATTTTATCATATCTAGAGTAAAATAACAATAATTTTTTCACTAAATTTACTAAATTTTAAAGCCATAAAATATAAAATTGTACTCACACCTCACTAAAACTCAACAGCAAACACGGCGCTATTATCAAAACCCAAGCAATGATTTTAGCGAATATTTAAAAATTACTTGATTTTTTTTCTCAAAAGTGATAAAATATTTTTACTGTGCTAGATGGGGAGCCAGCGGTGCCCTGTACCTACAATCCGCTTTAGTAGGGTCGAATGCCTTTCTCGGTGGTGCGTTAGAGTAGATATGTGCTTTAAGTATCGTGTTGAGCGTTAAGGTCTTGTGCAATATTGCCCTTTGAACCGTGTCAGGTGCGGAAGCAAGCAGCACTAAGGAGTGTGCCATATGTGCCATAAGGTTGCCTTGCGGGAGCGATATTTAGAGTGGCAGTTTATTCTATCCCCAACAAAAAAGGCTGCACAGTAATTTGTTTATAATCTTTTATTATATAAAAAATCTACAGGTTACCTGTAGATTTTTGCTTTATAGTGGCTATTTTTTGTCACTTACCCACTGTTTTTAATTATTGTATGGTAATAGCATAATAATATTATTATGTATCACAATTTAGACAACTTGCGCTAATATTTAGTCCTAAATACTAAATTATTTCGCATTTTCCAATGCTTTTTGAAATATTTTATACGAAATACCAATCCCAGCGGCACAAACTGAGGCACCTAGCGCTCCTAACATAAAGTTACCGCCTGCTATTCCCGTTCGCAACGCAGAAAGCCCTAATGTGAGAGTAATAAAAAGCGTAGTACCACCGAGCAAGTTGTTTTTAAATTCACCCTCATTCATAACTACATCTCCAGGCGCTCGCCCGCCAAAATGTGAATATGTAGGTGCATAACCTCTTGCCCCGCATCATTGCCTCGCTCGCCTTTTTGGTTAATAACTAATCTATAGCCATTTTCTAGTCCTAACATATTTGAAAGTGTAGGAATTTTACCTAAAATTCTGCCAAGCAAAGCACTATCTGCCTCATTCATTTCAGCAAGGGTAGCAAAATGCTTTTTAGGCACTGCCAAATAGTGCAACTTTGCCTTTGGGTTAAGGTCAGTAAAGACTACAAAATCATTGTCCTGATAAACAATATTACTCTTAATCTCTCCATTAATAATCTTACAAAAAATACAATTTTCCATATATTACTCCTTTTAATAACTTTTTTCTTAAAATCCAAGTATTTTTGTCACCTTTTATTTTTTTAATAAAAATTTCAAACTAAAACTTTTAGTCTATCCAACCACGACACTCAAATTCATCATCAAGCATCGCGATTTCATAGCCGATTTCATCAATTACCGCTTGAATTTCCGCTTTTATCTCCTCTCTAAAACTTAACACGAGAGTTATATCCTTTAAAAGTGCCTTCTGCTCTTTGTAAAAGTCATCAATTTTATCAAACTCGGCAAGGGCTACTTTCTGCTCTTTAATTTCTTTAATACGAGCGATTTCGCCTTTCAATGCCCTCAATTTTTCTAAAATCTGTTCGTAACCTTCTATTTCTGCCATAAATTACTCCCTAGTTAACCATACAACTATTTTAAATACTAATATATACTTTTTATTCATCTTTTATAATTTCGACCACATCGCCTTTTACTCCATCGAGATAGGGTTTTCCCATTCGCACACTTGCGAGTGTATTTACTGGTACCTGACCTACTGGAATGTAAACCTTGGTATAATTGCGAGCGTGTCCTACTATGTACCCATCCTTTTCCTGCTCAGTCAGCACCTCATAAATCATACCATGCTCGCGCTCCAAAAACGCAAGTTTAAGTTCGTTTCGTAGTTTAGTGAGTTCTGTTACGCGCTTCTTTACAATCTCGCCATCCACCTGTTGCATTTCAGCAGCGGCGGTACCCTCTCTTTTCGAATAAGGGAAAATATGAATATCTGCAAAGCTAATTTCACGGATATTTTTCATAGTTTCAGCAAAATCATCATCACTTTCCTCAGGAAAACCTACAATTATATCAGTGGTGATTGCCGCACGAGGAAATGCAGCGCGCAGCATAGCGACCTTTTTCTTAAACTCGGTTACGGTATAACGCCTATTCATAGCCTTTAGTGTCTTATCACACGCAGACTGCATACTCAGGTGAAAGTGATCACAAAAGTTTGTCATCGAGGTTAGTACCTTAATTAAGTCTGGAGTTACGACATTTGCCTCTAGAGAACTTAGGCGGATGCGTGCGTTGATTGTACTAAGCGAGCCTAAAAGTGCTACGAGGTCGGACTTTATATCTTGTCCCCACGCGCTAAGATTTATCCCTGTTAGAACGATTTCACGATGTGATTTCGCAAGTCTAAACACCTCGACTATTACACTCTCAAGGTCGCGACTGCGACTGTGTCCGCGTACATACGGAATAAGGCAATAACTGCAATAATTATCGCAACCATCCTGCACTTTCACATAGGCGCGCGTGCGTTTTGTAGTCGAGGAAATATGCGCGTCATCCTCCTCAAAATACTCATATTCGCAGGCAGGCTCGACCCCATAGTCGCCCTTTTGGTCGAGTAAGTCTGGTATCCAAATCTTGCCCGAAGTACCAAGTACGACCGTGACATTTGGTTTATCCAAAAACTGGCTCGAGTCATTTTGGCTGGCACACCCGCACACGATAATGCGAGCATTTGGCGACAATTTTTCGAGTTTTGCCACCATTTGTCTTGATTTCCGCTCTGCTTCGTTCGTAACCGCGCAAGTAGACAAAACAAACACATCGGCAGGCTCTAACTCTGTCGTAACCTCGTGCCCACGATTTTTTAAAGTGCGCGCGATTTCATCCGCTTCGTACTGATTTACTTTACACCCCAGTGTCAAAAATGAAATTTTCATATCTTTTGTTTCCTTAAATTAAATTTTTATTTTCAAAGCCGAGTCAACCTCGACCACTTAATTTACCATTTAGTTCAATTTTCCCCAAGTATCTATTTGGTATAATATAACGCCTGTAAGAGCGACCGCAGCGGTCTCCGCGCGCAAGATATTACGCCCAAGACTAATGACCTTTGCACCAACGCTTTCAAGCCGCTCAATTTCAGTAGCATCAAAGCCGCCTTCGCTACCTATAACTATTGCGGTATCACACGCGCTACTCAAAGTCGCTAAAACATCTTTTGCACACTTCGTACTTTTCTCATAAGCGACAATTAACTGAGGGAAATTTTTTAAAGTTTCTAGCATTTTGTCAAAAGCAAGTGTTTCGGAAATTTCGGGAAGCCTAACGCGCCCTGCTTGTTTGCTGGCGGATAACGCGATACGACCCAATCTCTCATGCTTGTTACCTTTGTCTTTTGCGGTACAAAATTTGCTCTCAAATGGAACGATTGAGTCAACGCCTAGTTCCGTGACTTTTTCAACCGCGAAATCCATACGCTCAGACTTTGTCAGCGCCATAAAAAGCACAACCTTGGTTTTGCGTTCGGGCGCAACAATGATGTTTTTAATTTTTGCGGCCGACTCCTTTTTACCAACCGAAATTAACTCGCATTCATATATATTACCATCATTCAAGCAAATGTCTACTCTATCACCAACCCTCAACCGAAGCACTGTGTTTAAATGCAAATTTTCGCTATTAGTAATCAATATAGTATCATTTGACCTATTCTGTGGTATAACAAAAAAGCGCGGATACTGCATACCTCTCCTCCTATTTAAATTATAGCACAATGTCAATCTAAAATCAATCTACACAAACGAAAAATTTAAATAGAAAATATACTAAGTCATATTTAATTTTGCTTGTATTTTTTAAAAATTGCTTATTTTTTATATTTTTTACACGGTTTTTAGGGTACTATGCAATAGTTTTCGACATAACTTAATAATAATCACACTAATATACTTTGCATCATTTTAAAAGAAATAGATGCTGCGGTGCGCGGCGCACACCCGATAGAATATAATAGGTCATTCATTTTAATGTTTGTTTGTAATTTGTTTGAAGTGTTTTTAAGAGGAATAGATCCTTCGGTGCGTAGCCGCACACGCAATATATACATATTAAATAAGACTACACACTTTGAATAGTTGTTTGCGTTTTGTTTGGTGATTTTTAAGCGGAATAGATCCTTCGTCTGAAGGCTTACGCGGGGAGCGCTCAGGATGCCTTCCCGCTTGCGGGAAGTCTGGCGCGTGAATGACTACTACATTGAGAAATGTATACTCTCGCGCCAGCCCAGTACTCTCTGCCACTTAAAGCGGAATAGATTCTTCGTCTTAGGCTCCGTAAGCAGGGCTCAGAATGACAATAATTTAATATTAGTACTTCGCACTGCGCCAGCCACTACTATCCCTCTTATTATTTAGTCGTAACCCAAGAATCTTTTAATAGGAATAGATCCTTCGTCTGAGGGCTTGCGCGGGGAGCGCTCAGGATGACAATACTTTAGGCGCTTGCGCGGGGTCGACTATGGACTTTTATTGTTGGTATGACCATGCACTATTTTAGTGTTTATACTATTTATACTTTCTTATCGGGAGTGCGCCTATGCACCGCCTACGCGCCACTGGGCGAAGCAAAGTATTAATGAAATAAAAAAAGAGCAGGTCATCTGCGACCATGCTCTCTTTCATATTCCTCCTCAATACGCTTCCTCATATAGTATTCTTTCTTTGCCTTTTCGTATTCTTTTTGCTCATCTTGCTTTTTGTAGTATGCCGTGATATTACTCATAATCGGCATCCCCGGGCCAAATGATTCAGCGAATTCGCGGACCTTCTTATCACCCTCTAAAATTGTCCAAATGTTTTTAATTGCTCCCATTTTTTCACCTCTTTCTTTTATATATTTATTATATCACAAAAGTCTTGATTTGTCAAGTTTTTCGTTTAAAAACAGTACTATGCAATACTATGCAAAGTACTATGCAATTTGATTTTTGCGCACAATTAAGGTTAAATAATAGCCAAAAACAATGTTTTTTAACTTTAAAAAATATTATAACAACAAAAAACGAACCCTTATATAGATTTATCCTATTTCGTGGTTCGTTTTTGTAATTGATTACAACCCAAGCAAGTCTAAAATACCTCGTGCATAAACTCATCTAAGATTATAGTGCTTTGATTTGCTTGTTGTAATTGTTGAATTTGTCAAATTTGTCTGTTGGGAAGTTGGACTCAAGCAAGTCGCGCAATTCTTTTTTATTTTTACCTGTTTTAGGTAGTTCCACACGCACGGTAATCAACATATCGCCGTAACTATTTTTATTCAGCATTTTGATACCCTTGCCTTTTAGCTTTAATATTGTACCGCTTTGCGTGTTTTCTGGAATATTCAACTCGAGTTTCCCATCGAGACTAGGAATCAATACTTTACCGCCGAACATCGCCATCGTAAAGGGCACTGGTACATCTAGTAGCACATCAAAGCCATCGCGCCTAAGTAGTGGATGCTTTGCAATTGAGATGTTTACGAGCAAGTCTCCAGCAGGCCCTCCACGAGTGCCAGCCTCACCATATCCACGCGCGATCACGGTTTGCCCATCATCAATACCAGCGGGAATGTTTATGGAAGTTGTCCGTTGCCCACGCTTTACCCCAGCGCCGCCACAAGTAGTACAACGCTCTTTTATAGATCTACCTGTACCGTTACAATCTTTACAAATACCAGTGTTCACTACACGACCAAAAATGGTAGTCTGTGTATAGTTAACCTGTCCCGTTCCGTTACAAGTTTTACAAGTTGTATACTCGGTGCCATTTTTTGCGCCTGTGCCATGACAGTCACTACATTCTTGAGTACAGGTGTAGGTAATATCACGCTTGACACCCTTTGCTGCCTCCTCAAATGTAAGTGTTACCTTTACGCTAATGTCGCGGCCTGGGACTGCGTAGTTTGCTTGTGCAGCGCCACCAAAGCCACCGAAAATGTCGCCAAATATATCGCCGAAGTTAAAACCAAAGCCACCGCCATTCGCTCTACTCCCTCCAAAGAAATCACTTGCATTAGGTCCATTCGCGCTCCCATATTGGTCGTAATTTGCTTTTTTTTGCGCATCACCCAATACCTCGTATGCCTCATTAATTTCCTTAAACTTAGCAGCAGCCTCAGGGTTATCTTTATTTAAATCGGGGTGATACTTTTTTGCTAACTTGCGATAAGCAGACTTAATCTCATCCGAGCTCGCATTTTTATCCACTCCCAGCGTTTCATAATAATTTTGTGCCAATTTTATCTCCAAAAATTAATTTTTTAGTCCGCTTTCTTTGCATCAGCATCTTTTACTTCGACATCGGGCTCATCTTTTGTGCCTGCATCAGTACTGCCGTTTGCGCCCTGGTTTGCCTGATAAAGTTTTGAAATTATATCTTGACTAGACTTGCTCAATTCATCAATAGCCTGCATAATCTTGTCCTTGTCATCTACCTTAATGTCCTCTTTTGCCTTTTCAATCGCCTCGGTAAGCTTCTTTTTGTCATCCTCGCTAATCTTGTCGCCACTCTCACGCATTGCTTTCTCAAGTCCAAGAATTAATGAGTCTGCCTGATTACGCTGCTCAATGATTTCACGGCGCTTTTTATCCTCTTCTGCATACTTTTCGGCGTTTTTAATGGCCTCGTTGATTTCATCTTCTTTCATATTAGAACTTGAAGTAATGGTAATTTGCTGTTGTTTACCAGTACCTAAATCTTTTGCGCTAACATTTACAATACCATTTGCATCGATATCGAATGTAACTTCAATTTGAGGTACGCCTCTTGGTGCTGGCGGAATATCAGTTAGGTTAAATCTACCCAAAGTTTTGTTGTCCTTTGCGAACTCACGCTCGCCCTGCAATACATGAATCTCTACGCCTGGCTGGTTGTCTGCGGCAGTCGAGAATACCTGCGACTTTTTAGTAGGAATTGTAGTGTTTCGGTCGATAATGCGAGTAAACACTCCACCCAAGGTCTCAATACCAAGGGAAAGCGGAGTAACATCGAGTAACAATACATCCTTTACATCGCCACCAAGCACACCACCTTGAATAGCGGCACCGATTGCGACACACTCATCGGGGTTAATTCCCTTGAATCCTTCCTTGCCTGCAAAATTCTTTACAGCATCGCAGACTGCTGGAATACGAGTACTACCACCTACCAAAATGATTTTACCAATATCGCTCTTATCAAGTTTAGCATCTTTCAATGCTGCTGCGGTTAAATCGATAGTTTGCTGTACTAAATCGCTAGTGATGTCATCAAATTTTGCACGAGTAAGTTCGTACTCAAGGTGCTTTGGCCCGCTGGCATCAGCGGAAATGAAAGGTAATGAAATGGTTGTTTTCATAGAAGCAGACAAGTCGATTTTTGCCTTTTCGGCAGCTTCTTTTAATCTCTGCATTGCGGTCTTATCGGTTGTTAAGTCGATACCGTTCTGGTCCTTGAACTCCTTTACGAGTAAATCAATAATGCGCTGGTCAAAGTCATCACCACCGAGGCGGTTGTTACCCTTTGTAGCGATTACTTCGAACACGCCATCACCAATTTCTAGAATAGATACATCGAATGTACCACCACCTAGGTCGAATACGAGTAGTTTCTGGTTGGCATTTTCCGCCTTGTCTAGCCCATATGCAAGTGCTGCAGCGGTAGGCTCGTTTATAATACGCAAAACCTCGAGTCCTGCGATTTTACCAGCATCCTTTGTCGCCTGGCGCTGACTGTCGGTAAAATAGGCTGGTACAGTAATAACTGCTTGTGTTACCTTTTGACCTAAATATGCCTCAGCATCGTTTTTTAATTTTGTTAAAATCATAGCACTGATTTCTTGAGGAGTGTACTGCTTGTCATCGATTTTAACCTTGTAGTCACTACCCATTTCACGCTTGATACTAGAGACAGTGTGATCAGGGTTTGCCACTGCCTGGCGCTTTGCCACCTGACCCACTAGCCTCTCGCCATCCTTTGTAAATGCAACAACTGAAGGAGTTGTCCTAGAACCCTCTGCGTTAGGGATAACGACAGGTTCTCCACCCTCCATAACTGCTACACATGAATTTGTTGTTCCTAAGTCTATACCAATAATTTTTGACATAATTTTAATCTCCTTTTATAATTGTCAATATCTAAAATAGTGTTTACTTTGCAATTTTGACCATTGCCACGCGTACAACCCCGTGAGGACTCTTAAAGCCTGACTTTAACTCCTCAATGATTTGTCCGCTCGGTACATCGTGGTTTTCCTCTGCGACAACCACATTGTGTAGATTGGGGTCGTACATTTTACCGACTGTTTCTATCGGCTCAATTCCTAATCCCCGCAAATTGTCGATAAACGCACGCTCAATCATATCAAATCCCTTTAAAGTGTTCTCATCCGCTATGTGCTTTTTTGCTGATTGAATGGCATCAAGTGCGGGAAGTAATGATTTTACCGCATCAAAAATACCATTTTGGCGTGCATCGCTAGCAATACTTGCATTGCGCTTTCGATAATTTGCAAAATCTGCTTGTAATTGCTGTACTAACTTAGTAAGCGCTATACTGTTTTCTTTTTCTATTTGAAGTTTGAGGTTCAAATCCTCAGGCGGTGATAAATCCTCATTTATCACTTCGCTTTCCCCCGCTACCAGGTCATCTTGACCAATTTGAGCCTCATTAAGGCTCGATTCTGTTTCAGTCTCGTGATTCAAGTCATCTTTATTTTTATTCATCTTTGTCTCCTTTATTGCTGGAATCTAGCGCCTTGAGATTGGCAAACTCGCCTACCACAAACTTTAAGGCACTAGCGATTTTTGCGTAATCCATTCGTTGTGGACCTATGATACCTATACTCGCAACACTTTCACCATCGATTGTATAATCGGCGCGCGCCACGGCGCAATCTTGTAATTCTGTCACAGGAATTTCGGTCCCTATCCTAAAAGAAATTTCCTCCTCATCTGGCTCATCAAAAATCTGCTCTAGGTCTTTTGGATTACTGAGGGCATCAATAACTCGCTTTGCCTTATCGAGGTCGTGATACTCGGGACTATTGAGCAATCTAAGTTGTCCCCGCGCTGCAAAGCCACCTGATGAGGCGATTTTGTCACAAAGGCGCTTGAGTGAGTCAATCATTGTATCAAAAATTCCGCAAAACTCCGCTAGGTCCTTACCCATTTGCACGCGATAATTTTCGATATTTTGAATCATATCCGCTACACTATGCTCCGAAAATGTCGTTGTTAAAAAATTGCTCGCATCGACATAAGTTTGTGCAGGAATATCCGCCTTTGCTGGCATAAAGTTGTTTATTACTCCGCTATTGGTCTCGATTAGAATTAATGCCTGCCCAGTCATAAGCGGCACAATTTTGACATTCTTAATAATCAATTTCTCAAAACCCTTTAGCATCACGACCGCTGGATAATTAGTAGCCTTGCTCACAATGTCGGCAATTTCGTTTACCATATCACCTAAATATACCGACCTATTTTCAAATATGCCGTGAATCTCATCAAGAACTGCCTTGTCAAGCGGCACATCACCCATAATAGAATTTACAAAGTACCTGTAGCCCTTTGCCGTAGGCACGCGGCCACTCGATGTGTGCAATTGTCTAAGGTACCCCATCGCCTCTAGAGCGTTTAATTCGTTTCGCAAGGTCGCCGTACTCAAATTTTCGCTACAATGTGCCCTAATATTACTACTCGTAATCGGGCTAGCGGACTGAATATAGTCCTCGACAGCATTTAGCAAGATGTCGCGCTTTCTATCGCTCAATACTTCATCATCAAAAATACGCTCACCTCCTAGCCAATATTGCTAGCACTTGTTTGCTTGTTTTGTTAGCACTCTCACCTATTGACTGCTAATATCATACTACTATAATATTCATTTGTCAACAAAAAATACACACTTTTTTCAAAAAATTTTAAGTTGTTTATAAAGCTTGATATCTAAATATATACTTCAATTTTTTATGACTGTATAATAATATATAGGAATTAGGTTTATATAATTTGACTTAAGGCAGATGTTTTTATATACTTTATACATGAGCAAGTATGAAATGGAATTAGTTAAATTTATAAACAAAAATTATAGTTTAAACATAACCAATATTAAAAAAGCGACACGGGGCTTTTATGGCGAAACCTGGATACTAGAAAACAATGGTCAAAAATTTTTTGCAAAAATAGACTATAATCCGTGGCACAAAAAAACATACAAAGATAGTTTTAAGGTAATTGATAATTTACTTACGGAAAGAATTGATTTTATACCCACGGTTATAAAAACCGCATCGGGTAAATCTTGTTGCAACTTTAACAAGGGCGTTTTAGGAATATTTGAATATATTGATGGTGAGCACTCTGAAAATTATCCATTAGAGCAACTAATAGAACATCTTATAAAAATATATGAGGTACGACCAAACAAAACTTTAAAAAGAGACCATATAACCTTAACTAATTATAGAAATTTTGAAAAATTGTTGACAAAAATTAAAAATACAAAATCTCCAGATAATCGCGTTTTACAAGCACTAGATAACAATCGTAGCCTACTAAACCACATTAAAGACCGTTTGTACCTATGCTATAGCATTTGCAAAAACCAGCCCCACCCTCTTTTTATAACGAATGGCGATGCTGGTGGTAACTGTATGATTGGCAAAAAATTTTATATCATAGATTGGGATGAGGCAAAAGCCGCACCAATCGAACGCGATTTATGGTTTTTTATGCACAAAAGTGAACAAGTAGAAATTATTAACAAAACATTCGAAAAATTAGGCTTTAGGCACAAACTAAACTATAATTTATTCTCATATTACTGCTATTCATCCTTTTTTAGATACTTAAATGAGCATTTAAATAAATATTTATATGCATCGTATAAGGAGCAAGTTGTTTGTGATGTTTGTAGTTATTTTTCCTCATGGATATTAGAACAAATCGCCTTTGCCGACAAATTAATTATTAAATAGAAAAATAGAATTCTCGGCGCAGGCGTGGGCGGCTCGATATATACTATAAGTACAACTACCTACTTTGAATGATTGTTTACGGTTAATTTAGGTTGTTTAAAGCGGAATAGATCCTTCGTCTAAAGGCGCTGCGGGTCGAGGCTCAGGATGACCCCATTTATTAGGTGCGTGGGCGCACTACCGGTATATACAAGTTAAACTATGCACTTTTAATGATTGTTTACGGTTGATTTAGGTTGTTTAAAGCGAAATAGATCCTTCGTCTGAAGGCTTGCGCGGGGAGCGCTCAGGATGCCTTCCCGCTTGCGGGAAGTCTGGCGCGTGAATGACCACTACAATGAGAAAAGTATACTCTCGCGCCAGCCCCACCATTCCGCTTGAAATACCATATCGCGGGCACGGCTTTATGCTATTTTATTGTTGATACAACAACTTTATGGTATTTACTGTTGGTACGACTTGTTCTTTCTTATTGCGGGTGCGCCTACGCACCGCGCCAACCTTACTCATCCACTTTTATCGTATATTAGACTGGCACGAGAGGGCTATATCTAGAAAAATATAAAAAACACCTTAACTGTGTGGTTAAAGTGTTTAAAATTGTTTTGTTGGAATTTTAATCTATTAGATTTTAGCCCATTACTAGAGGTACAATAATACCTGCTAGAATTACGAGCAGAAGCACAAAGTATAGTACTTTCCAAACGGTTTGTTTAGGGCGAACATACTTCCATGCTAGATATGCAGTGATACCTACCATAATAGCAGTACCGATATTTTGCATAGCCATTACAGCAACAGATGAAACACCACATGCCGACAGAATCAAACTAATTAAGTACAAAACTGCGACTGCTGCGATTGTGTAGAACGAAATTTTGTTCAAGCCCCACATTGAAGACTTCTTACTGCTGCTACTGCTGCTGCTCGAAGACTTCGAACTAGAACTCTTTTTTGTTTCAGCCATAATCTATCTCCTTTCTATTATTAATATTAGTATTGTACAACTTTTTTAATAAAATGTAAATTATTTATAACATAATTTATGTTAATTTTTCAATCTGCATAGATTTTTTTGGCGTGTACTTCGGCGCGAACCGTTTCGAGAGCCTTTTTCTCGAGTCGGCTGATGTAACTACGCGAGATGCCGAGTTTCTTTGCTACCTCTCGCTGCGTATATGCAATTCCGCCCCCGATGCCGTAGCGCATACACAAGATTTGGTACTCCCGATTTGATAACGAACTTTTAATAATGTTTATTAGTTTTTCTGTCAAAATATTGCTCTCGACCATTTCAACAATATCGGTGTCAATGTCGCAGATGACATCCTCAAGCATTATTTCGTTTCCATCTTTTTCGGTGCCTATAGTTTCCTCCAGTGAAATATTACTTTGATGCTTTTTGTTCGCCCTAAATAACATTAGTATCTCATTTTCAATACAGCGAGCAGCATAAGTCGACAATTGCGCACCTTTTTCGGGCGAAAAACTATTTATTGCCTTAATTAACCCAATAGCGCCTACGGAAATCAAATCATCCGCATCTTTCGAACTATTGCTGTACTTCTTTACTATATGAGCGACAAGCCTCAAATTATGCGAAACTAGGACACTTTTTGCCTCATTATCCCCCGCACGCATTCTCTCTATATAGTGTTTTTCCTCCTCAGGAGTCAGAGTCTTTGGAAAACTAGATGCGTGGTCGACATACGATGAGAACAACATTATCTTATTCATAAAAGTAACAAAAGTTTCTATTATCAAGTACGCACCCCCTTTAATAAATAGGTATATGCGTATAAATAGAATAAAGTTGCTTGTCCACTCAAAAATCTCTACTAAACCGCGAGTAAAGATTATGCTTTAATATCGGGGTAGTAACTTTCTTTTTGGCCTTTAATGTAGTGTTTACCGCTTGATATATTTCAAACAGCCCAATCAGTATTAAAAACACGCCGAAAATTATGCGCAATGTGTCGCTCTTAATCTCGCCTACCAGCATTGCTGCCCCCACTGCAGTGGCGATTGCTGGAATAATGATTATGCCGAAAACTTTGTAATTAAGGAGTTTATTTTTTGCGTGAATAATGATTGCAATTAGCCCCGTAGGTATGAAAACGAGCAAGTTAATTGCCTGCGCTAAGTGCTGTTCAATTCCCAAAAACATAGTGAGAATAGGAATTAGTAGCGTACCACCACCCATACCCATTCCGCCTACTAGCCCGCCAAATAGTCCCGCAAGTACTAAAAAATACCACGCCATATAGGTACCCTCCTCATATCAACATCCTAATCCCAGCCGCAAGCACAACCACGGCAAAAACATACTGCAACACATTATTTGATAATTTCTTAAGCAAATATGCCCCAATAATCCCGCCAAGACACGAACCAATTGCTACATACAGAACGGTTTCCCACTCGACAAAGCCGTTTGTATAATAAATTATTGCGCTGGCAATACTTATAGGCAGCATAATTAAAATTGCGGTCGCCTGCGCCTCTTTATTTACAAGTCCAAGTAACAAAAGTGCTGGTACACAAATCATACCACCCCCGCCACCGAAAAAGCCATTTATTACCCCGATAATCATTCCCGCTACCACTAGACCGCTAATTTTTGCTATCGACAAACTATTTTTCATATAAACATCCCGAAAAGTCCAAAATTTATCTATTTAAAGTGCGTGTAAAAACTTGCTTTTATTTTAGTAATGATATATAATAGGATGTATATTATGCACTGAAAATATGCGTGATTATTCTAACTAAAAGGTAAACATTATGACTAAAAAATCTTTCTCAATCAACACATTCATTTTGACAATTATTCTAGTGCTTAGTTTTCTGCTAATGCAGAATGCTATTTTTCTCGCTGGAATTGCTGGTAATCGTGTGGTCGCTGCGGCTAGTGATATTACCGATTTGACTACCGATGCTATTAACATTGATGATAGTGTCACAAACTTTACTAACAATACTTTCTCAAACGCATCGAACACCTCCTCCTTCCCGAGGCCACCTCAATCGTGGTCCGTTTGGGATGAGGACACTCTAATCAAGCCCGAAAAGGCAGGTATTATTGATTTAACTCACAGCACATACCAAAGCTACTATGAGGACTATGGACTAGAGGACTTTTCTCGCCCACCAGTTAGTTCGCAGTCAAGTAGCGAAAATTATGTACTAATGATAAACAGTGGCAATAGCGGCGATAGCGATGTTCGCTACAACTATGGTTATGCAAACGATGCCGACATTGGGCTCTCTAGTAATAGTTTTTACGAAATCAGTGTACGCGTATACACCGACCCGAGTGCTTCGGCTAGTGTGTATCTAACTGGTACTGAAGTTGAGGAAAAAGCAGAATCACAAATCACTGGAATCAATACTCAAGGCGGGTGGCAAACAGTTTCATTCTATATTGCTACTGGCTCTGAGGGCGAGACTAATGTTGGGCTAGAATTATTCCTTGGCGAAAAGTCTACAATTGGCGGCAGTGCTGGTTTTGTTCTATTCGACAGCGTAATTGTAAAGCGCTACTCTGGGGACAAATTTAACAAGATATTAAACACTAGCACATACTCGAGTCTAATCGACCTACGCCCTACCTATTTGACTAGTGGTGATGGTTTTATAGAAAATGGCGACTTTTCGAAACCGCTAGCAGGGACTTGGACAAATAAAGAGTCCGCAAATGGTGACATTACCTATGTAAGCGGTACTAACGCTACTAATAGTGATTTTAACAAGCCACTAAACATCAATGATGAAACAGTAATTTTGGGTACCAACCAACGCGGCGGCAATAGTGGTGTGATTATTTCCGCTAACAATGGCTACAACTCAATCAAATCAAACGATATCGAAATCAAGCAACACGGGCTTTACCGTATTACTTTCTGGGCAAAGGGTGACATCTCGACTGGTTCGGTAAACTTTACCGTTTCGGGGTATTTACCTGAGCAAACCGTACTCCCTGATGATGAAAACCCTGAGGGTACATTACAGAGTCAAAGTATCTCTACCCTATCCACCTCCGCCCAAGCAATTAACAACAACTGGGCATTATACACAATTTATGTTGAGGGTAACCCGCTATTTGATGGTGTAGTAAATCTTTCGCTCGGGCTCGGCAGTAGCAGTGCCTCTGCGACAGGCTTCATTGCAGTAACTCAAATAAAGAGTGAAAAAGTCACCACCGCTCAACAAGACACTGAGACTGGTAACAACTCAAGTTCTATTACATTAAGTCTTAACAACTTTACAACGCTCACTTTTTCAAACGGCTCATTTAACTTTGTCGAGATTGGTGATGAAGGTGTTTCCTATCCACTAGCACCTAAAGATTGGACTGCTGTAAATGAAAATGTAGTAAATAGTGGTGTTGTAAACCTTTTGCCCGAAATTTGGAACAGTAGTAACATAAACATTGCGCGCCCAGCAAAGCCCAACGGCGACTACTCAGACAATGTACTAATGGTTCGCAATGATGCGCTCTACTATCAAGGTTACACTAGCCAAAGCGTAAACCTATCAGCTAACGGCTATTGCTTAGTTAGTGTAGAGGCTTATACCCGCAGTATTAGTGCTAGCGGCTATGCTGCAATTACTATCAAAAATGCAAATAATGTGATTATCAAACAAATTAGACTGCCTAGCAGCAATGCTTGGGAAAGTTACGAAATCTACATTAAAAACACATTCAATGCTCAAGATTTGACCGTAAGTTTAACGCTCGGCGATGAAAACAAGCCTGCTAGCGGCGTGGCATTCTTTGACAATTGTATCATTGATACAAGCATCACCGAGGAGACCTTTAACGGCATTACCGCAAGTGAAAATACTCTAATAGTAGACCTAACTACTAACTCACTCACTGCCGTTACCGATAACTCGCCTACCTATTGGACAGGAAACATTGGAGAGGGTTATGACTCCATCTATGTAAACACTGGACTAATCGATGTACGCAACTATGACTCTTACCTCGAGGGCAATCCTACAGCGCCTAGTGAGGAGAACAACATGGTGCTATTTATCGCGACTACCGAGGGCGCTAGTCCTATGTACTACTACTACACAAGCAACCTAACCTACACATTTACTTCGGGACAATACTACAAGTTGAGCGTGTGGGTACGCACTGTAAACATTGCTAAAAACGCTGAGGGTGTATACGATGAAAATGGTAACCCTTATGTAAACGGTGCATCAATTAGCGTTGATGGAATTGACAGCAGTTTTACAGGTATTAACACTGCTAAAAACGAGCGCACAACTCTCGAGGACAAGTTTAACGACCGTACAAACGAATGGACCGAGTACATTATGTACATTAATACCACAAGCGATGTCGAGGGTATCATTCGCCTAGGTCTAGGCACCCAGTCTATGCCTACGACTGGCTATGTATTCTTTGCTAACCTCACTGTTACAAATCTCACAGAGGATGACTACAACAGTGAAACCGCTACTCTCGACACTGAAAACCTGCCTAGCAACATTGTGCTAGCGACTAACACTGTCGAGGATGAGGAGGAAACTCCTAATGTGTACAATCCATTCGATTGGTTCGCCATTCCCACAGTAATTATTGCGGTAGCCGTGATTGTCGCTGTAGTTGGCTTCTACATCAAGAAATTCTACCAGAATCGCCCAAAGAAAACTGCTACTGTTGTTGGTACTGACTACGACCGTTTGCAGACTTTATTAAAAGATGTTGACCGCCGTGAACGCAAAACAGCAATTAAGCACAAGATTAATTTACTCCACGAGGAGTTAAAGCAATCGCAAGACTTCTTGGCGCAAGAGCAGGCCGAGTTTGACAAGAAAGTACAAGCATACAACACAGCAAAAGAGATTGCGCAGGATAACCCTAATGTTGAGTTAGAATTGCCTGATGAAAAGCAAATTGCAAAATCTATCAAGATTCAGCAAGACAAGATTGACCAAATTGAGTTAGATATTCGAATCCTTGAGGATGAATACGACCGCATTAACAATCAAATGAAAAAAGAAACGGCTAAAAAAGAGAAAACCGTACAAATCAAGCGCCGTAAATAACAAAAACCCTCTTTAAACCACGAGGTTTAATTAGAGGGTTTTTTGTTTAGTAAATTAAAGTATATAAAACGCCCTTTAGAACTATGTCTAAAGAGCGTTATTCCTTTATTTCTCGATTTCTGCTTCCTTTTTAGGTTTAATCTCAGCAATGTGACTTTTCCTAATCAATGGTTTAGGGTTTTTGCCACCACCAAGGGAGCGCAGCAAAACTCTACCGATTTCAGTCAGGCAGTACACCTCATATGTTACATCACCCTGGATATTATATCCATCACTCCTAACCTCGCCGTTTTTCTGCATTGCCTGCAATTCAACGCTATCGAAAATTTCCTTGTTACGACCAGCAGCAACTCTCAAGATGTCTTCATCTAATACTGCATAGTTGTACTCATCTTTTTTCATTAAAAATTGGTCTTCCATAATATTCACTCCTTTCTTTATTACTTTACCACATAAATCCGATTTAGTCAAGAGTTAAGACTAAATTTAAGCGGCCTTCTCGGCTTTTTTAAGCATTTTTGCTAAGAATTTGCCAGTATGACTAACTTTTGACTTCGCGATTTCCTCTGGGGTGCCTTTTGCTATTATTTGACCGCCGCCGATGCCACCCTCGGGTCCTATGTCTATAATGTAATCAGCGATAGTATTATGTACAGGATTGTCGAATTTGACACCCGAAAGGTCGAAATTTTTCGCATACCGCGCCCCGAACAGCACCGATGCGAG
>CASEHF010000023.1 GCA_949287685.1 uncultured Christensenella sp.
TATGGGGTAGGGTGGAATACTTTTCTAATTTAATGCAATTAACACCAAACAAAGTACGACTCAGTAACGCGCGTAGTTGCTGGGGGTCGTGTAACAGTTTGGGACTAATTTCGCTCAATTGGCGATTAATTATGGTGCCGCATGATTTAATTGACTATGTTGTTGTACACGAATTAGCTCATCTTGTTCAAATGAATCACTCTAAATTATTTTGGGATGTCGTAAAAAGCGTTTTGCCTAATTATTTATCACGCCGCAAAGAATTAAAAAAGGGTGACTATCTTTTGTCATTATATAGACAAAACTAGGTTTAGCAAAAGATTTAAATTAATTTAAACACACATAACTAAAACATTACATAGAGTTACTTAACAATTTAAGTCGCTCTTTTTATTTATTACAATTGTAATCCTGCTAAATTGCAATTAAATTAGTTACAGTAGCCGCAGTATTCAATTAGATATTTTGTGCTAATTATTATGCTTTCACAGTAATCTAGTTAAAAATCTCTATAAATAGGGGATATAATTTTTTAAATATCTCTAAACTATGCGTAAAATACAAGTTTTACGCATAGTTAGGGGTCAAAAACAGATAAATTGCCCGATTTTAGCGTTTTTTACAAAGTTTTTAGCATTTTATCTGACAGCTTTATAAGCTTTTATCGCAATTAAAATTTATTTAAATCATCTTGATGATTGCAATTTCTATTTTAAGTTTAGTCGTATGTTATTGATTATTGATATTCGAGTCTAAAAGTCATTCTATAGAGCCAATTTAAAATGCGTTGAGAGCCGCGATTCGATTTTTTAATGACTAGTTGGTCACATAAATTTCTTATAAATCAATTTAGCACAAGCAAATTGTCAAAAATAAAATTTAATCAAAACTTTTAATTCGATTTTAATTAAGTGATTTTATTCTATATAAATTTACAAAGCAATTTTGCATAGTACTATCTGTCAAAACTTTTTTAATTCACTTAATGTCAAAATCTCAAGTGTTAACTAATGTCATTTTAATTAAGTTTAATTAAGTAGGATTTTACGCATACTTTGGTTAAATTCATTTTACATTTCAATATGATTTTGTTATAATTTAATAAAAATATAAAAGCGAGGTTTTTATGTCTGAAAAATATTATGTAGAACGCAATGATAACAATACAACGCTTATTCGTGAACTCAAGCAGGACCTACCCTATTTTTGTAGTGAATTTTTTGTTGGAGTAGAAAATCAAACTACGCCTTTGACTCGCTTAAATTACGCATATGATTTAAGGATTTTCTTTCACTATTTATGTACCCAGCTACCCCAATTTCAAGGTCGCACCCCTAAACAAATTTCATTAATGGACTTAAATACAATTGATGCAACACAAATTGAGAATTTCCTTGATTATCTTACAGTATACGAATTTAATGGAAAAACATATCATAATAATGAAAAGGCTAAATCTCGTAAATTATCTACGCTGCGTTCTTTTTTCGGGTATTATTTTAAGAAAGAAAAAATTGACAAAAATGTAACAGAAAAAGTAGATTTACCTAAATTGCACGAAAAAAATATTGTTAGACTAGAAGTAAATGAAATGGTAGATTTGCTCGATATGGCGGAGACTGGATACGCACTCTCCCCTACTCAACAGGCTTTCCATAGGCATACTGAGTCACGCGATTACGCCATTTTGGCGTTATTGCTAGGTACAGGCATTCGTGTCAGCGAGTGCGTAGGGCTAGATGTGGATGATATCGATTTCAGTATAAATGGATTTAAAGTTATTCGCAAAGGTGGCGCCCAGGTTGTACTATACTTTTCGGATGAGGTCGCTACAGCCTTGCAAAAATACCTAGAGGACCGCGCACGCATACCAGAACTTGATCCAAACGAGCACGCACTTTTCCTTTCTTTACAAAAAAAGCGTATATCAACACGCGCTGTACAGAACTTAGTAAAAAAGTACAGTAAATTAGTCACTCCTCTAAAGAACATTAGCCCTCACAAGTTGCGCAGTACCTATGGCACAAATCTTTACCGTGAGACTCAAGATATTTATGTCGTAGCCGATGTGTTAGGTCATAAAGATATCAATACTACTAAAAAGCATTATGCTGCCATGAGTGAGGACATTCGCAGAGCGGCCGCTAATAAAGTAAAATTAAGGTCGGAATAGTCAAAAAATATATTTTTGTTCGCAAAATAAGAACAAATGTTTGACATACTCAGCCTTTTATGTTAAAATTATTCAAAACTTAAGGAGAAATTCATATAATGCAAAAAAGAATATTTAACAAAACTGAACAATTGTATAATTTTATAAAAAATTATAAGTCAAAAAATGGATTTCCCCCATCGGTGCGTGAAATGTGTACAGCCTTAAACATAAGTTCTACTTCGACAATTACATACTACTTAAATTACTTAGAGGAACAAGGGAAAATTCGCCGCGGAGCCTACAAAAATCGCGCTATTGAGATTCTTTCCCCAGAACAGCCAGACACTCAAGAGAGCCTGGATATTATAAAAAACTACTCCCCTATCCCCGTTTTAGGTCAAATTACTGCGGGTCAACCAATTCTTGCAACAGAAAATTTTGAGGATGTGTACTATATGCCCGCCAATCTATTTAAGGGCAGTGATTTGTTTATTCTCAATGTTGTAGGCGACAGTATGATAAATGCAGGGATTTTGGATGGCGATAAAGTTGTGATTCGCAAGCAAGACACTGCAGAAAATGGTGAAATCGTAGCCGCTCTTATTGATGATAGTGCCACAATAAAGCGCTTTTATAAAGAAAACAACAGATACAGGCTACAACCAGAAAACCCAACTATGGGCCCCATGTATTTCGATGAAGTGTCAATAATTGGTAAAGTCGTTGGTTTGATTCGTTCTCTATAATTACAATTAGCACAAAACAACAGTAGCATAGAGAACTGAGAGATTTTTTAACTAGCAAATAAATAAAAAGAGTTCTACTTTTTTAAGTACAACTCTTTTTTAATTAGTTTTAAATTTGCTAAGGTGTTATTTTTTGTATTCTATATAAAATTGACATAAATGTTCTAGCAGTTTTTCTCTATCCTGGATCAACCATTCCTCTAAATTTTTTTCATGTCGGAACCAAGTGAGTTGCCTTTTTGCATAATTTCGAGTATTTTTCTTTATTAAACTCACCATTTCATCGTACTCTAATTCGCCATCTAGATATGCATAAACCTCTTTATATCCTATAGCCTGCATACATTGATTATTCAAATTCACCCCCATTTTTCGCAACGCCTTAACTTCATTAATTAGTCCATTATTTAACATTTTATCTACACGAATATTAATTTTACGGTAAAGGTTGTCGCGAACATCATTTAAAAGTATGAATTTATAGTCAAATTGAGGCTCTTTTTTCGTAGATTCAAAATCAAAACCATATAGTAAACTATCTATATACAGACCTGTACCACCTACAATCACGGGTAACTTGCCCTGCGCTGAAATATCGGCAATTGCATTTTTGGCAGCAGTAACAAAGTCATAAGCATTGAATGTATCAAATGGTGATATGATGTTAACTAAATGGTGTTTGCATTTTAGTTGTTCCTGAGTAGTAGGTTTTGAAGTAGCAATTTCAATACCCCTATATACTTGTACCGAATCTGCAGAGATAATCTCCATATTGATTAATTCGCTCAAAACAAGAGCAAAATCAGACTTCCCAACCGCTGTAGGTCCACCAATTACTAAAATTTTCTGCATTACACTACCCTCTTAAACCATTTATCAATGTCGCGGCGCGAAAATCTAACCACGAATGGTCTACCATGAGGGCACTGCATGGTGGTATTACCATCCCCTACCTCACGGACAAGTTTCACCAATTCCTCTTTGTCAAGGTCATCTCCGCCCTTTACCGCATGTTTACAAGCAGTTTCCGCTAAATTGTCACGAATTAAGTCTATGCTTTTGATTTGTGAGTAGTTATTTAAATTTGCTAAAAAGTTTTTAAAGAAGTTTTCAACATTAAGATTTGGCAAAATGCTGGGTATCGCTGAAATTTTAAAGGATAAATTACCAAAAGGTTCAATATCAAAACCTAAAGAGCGCAGCATTTCAATATTATCTAAAATAAACTGCTCTTCCGAATGATTTACATCAATATTATATGGCAAAAGTAACGGCTGGCTGGTGACTGACTGGTCCTTTACTTGCTTTACATATCTATCGAAAAGTAAGCGTTCATGTGCAGCGTGTTGGTCAATAAAATAAAGGTCATCACCTAATTCGAGAATAATAAAAGTGTTAAAAACTTTACCAATTATACGACTAGATAAAAACGCATCTTTATCCACCACATCATCTTGTATCAATTGTTGTTGAGTAGGTTTCGGTGTATAATCTATTTTGTTTTGCTCTGATTCAGTTTCGTTTACAGGCCCAAAATTAACACTACTCAAAGGTTGCCCTGCCAGTTTTTCTATAACAATCTCATTGAGAACCGAATCAGCCGAAGTATGCAAAGCATTATCGCTTTTAAAAGCAGGACTGTCTAATACAAAATCCACATTTAATGTCTGTTTAATAGGCTCCGCAACTTCGGGAGCGCGTGTTAGCGTAAATGGCAACTCCTCGTGTTGAACGGTGACCTCCTCGGTAGTCTTTTTTGTTAAGTCCTGATAAATCGCCTCAGAAACCGCCTTATATACAAATGCAAAAATTGCTCTTGAATCTTGAAAACGCACTTCGAGTTTGCTAGGATGCACATTTACATCTAATTCATCGTTGGGTATTTTCAAATTGATTACACAGAATGGGAAGCAGCGCTTCATCATATATGCCTCGTAACATTGTGAAAGCGCGACATTGACTATACTATCAGCGACCCACCTGCCATTTATCATAATCGTTTGGTATGTGCGATTTGCTTTAAAAAATGTAGTCTTACCTATATAACCAGTTAATGAGTATTTTTCACTTGAAAAGTCTATAGGAATTAGGTTTTCAATAATTTGTGCGCCATAAATTGCGAAAATTGCATCTTGTAACCCCTGCCCTGAACTTGTATATATTACCTTGTTATCAGCACTATATTTAAATGCAATATTCGGGTTTGCTAAAATCAATTTTGCGACAAGCGTGGTAATATCACTCTCTTCCTTTTTGGGTTTTTTAAGAAATTTTTGGCGAGCAGGAGTGTTGAAAAAAAGATTTTCCACACAAATGTAAGTGCCTACTGGAGAGCCTTTTTCCCCCTTTGCTACTACTTTCCCACCTGATACTTTAATGCTAAAACCATTGTTATCTACAGTTTTGGAAATTACCTCGATTTGGCTAACTGAGGCAATAGATGCGAGCGCCTCACCACGAAAACCAAGCGTTGAAATATTATACAAATCTGCCTCATTTGCGATTTTACTAGTGGCGTGCGGCAAAAATGCGGGCTCTAAATCCTCGGGTAAAATTCCGCTACCATTATCGCTCACAATAATTTTGGAAATACCGCCATCATAGACCTGTATATCTATTTTACTAGCACCCGCATCAATACTATTTTCGACAACCTCTTTTACTACTGATGCAGGTTTCTCTACCACTTCACCAGCGGCAATTTTATTGAAAATTTCTGGTGCTAATATATTAATTTTTGCCATATTTCACCTACTTTATTTTTTGTTTTAATTCAGCAAGTTTCGAAATAGCCTCAATTGGAGTGATATTATTGATATCTGTGTTTTTTAACATATCGAGAATTGCTTCATACTTCGCCTGTAATTCCACATTGCTATAGTCATAGTGCTCTATTGCCATATCAAAGGCTTGATTATCTACAATATCTTGATCTTTCATAACCTCTTTTGCACGATTAACTATAATTTGAGGTATTCCAGCGAGTTTCGCCACTTCGACACCAAAACTCTTGTTTGTGCTACCATATTCGATTTTTCTTAAAAAAGACATCTGGTTATCAAACTCACTAACTGTTACACGCATATTCACAACACCAGGTAGTTTGCCCTGCAATTCGGTAAGTTTATGGTAGTGAGTGGCAAAAAGTGTCTTTGCCTTAATTGTGGTCGAAATATATTCTAGCACTGCCCACGCGATGCTCAATCCATCTTGAGTCGATGTTCCTCTACCTATTTCATCAAGTATCAGTAGGCTATCTTTTGTGGCGTTGCGCACAATATTTGACACTTCACTCATTTCGACCATAAAAGTACTCTGCCCCATACCCAAGTTGTCGCTAGCACCAATTCTAGTAAAAATGCGGTCAGTAATTGCTATACTTGCAGAGCGTGCAGGCACAAAACAACCAATATGTGCCATTAAGACAATTAAGGCAATTTGTCGCATAAAAGTACTTTTTCCTGCCATATTTGGCCCAGTTATTATGATAGTACGCTGACTATCATTTAGCAATAAGTCATTAGGAACAAATAGCCCACCATTATTTTCTGACAACATTTTCTCCACAACTGGATGTCTGGATTCCACAATGTTGTACTCTTTAATTTGATTATTAATAACAGGTCGCGTATAATTATTTTCTACAGCGACTTCTGCAAAGGACTGCAGACAATCTAGTATCGCTAAATGCCTACCTGTAATTTGAATTTCGGTAAGTTTTTTTAGAATGTCTTGCCTAATTCTATCAAATACCTTTAATTCTATAGTGAGTTTCTGCTCCTCTGCGTAAAGGACGGTCTCCTCTAATTTTTTAAGGTCCGCAGTTGTGAATCTATCGGCATTAGCGGTACTTTGTATACGCTGAAATCTAAACGGCAAGTTTTCCGAGGATGATTTGGGAATTTCAAAATAGTAACCACTAATGCGGTTATAAGAGATTTTTAGCTTCTTTTCACCTGTCAACTCACGCTCTCTAGCCTCTAAAGTCGCTATCCATTGACTGCCATCACGCTTTGCATCTAAGCATTTATCAAACTCAGGGTCAAATCCGTACTGTATAAATCCACCATCCTTAATGCTCGTAGGCGGGTTTTCGACAAAGGCTGTGGTTAACTCTTGTGCCAGTTCCTTTAACTCGTAAATATTTTTAGCACAATCACGCAATAATTTAGAGTCAAACTTCCCTACAAGGTGCTTTATACTAGGCAAATTTACTAATGCTCTCCCGAGGGATTCGCAATTGCGAGGATTTAAATTTCCATAAGATGCACGACCGCAATGCCTCTCGATATCACTTATATTGCGCATCAAATCACGGAGTTTTGCTCGAGAAATAGTATCATGTGACAATTCCTCTACAGCATCTAATCTATCATTAATTTCTACCTCATCTTGCAGAGGATGCTCGAGCCAATTTTTTAACAACCTCGCACCCATTGCAGTTTCTGTCTTATCTAGCACCCACAACAAAGTTCCTCTAGTTTTGCCCTCAAAAATAGTCCTGGTTAATTCTAGATTATACTTCGCATTAGTATCAAGGTACATATAATGCCCATCATTGATAACTTTGAGTGAATTTATATGATTTAGGTCTCTCATCTGAGTTTCTAATAAATACGAAATCAATGCACCAGCAGAACATAGCGCCTGCCCCTTTTTCTCACAACCAATTTCCTCAACTGACTTTGCATTTAATTGATTAAGTAAAACTTTTTTTGCATCATCGTATTCAAACGCATTATCATTATAGTGCGAAAAATTAGGCACTGTACCCATTTTAACGCACTGCAAGTTAGAGCTCTGAAAACAAATGTTTTTATCGGCTATAATTTCACTAGGTGCCACACTACTCAAAGCATCACTCAGTTTTGAAAAAGCCTCATCACCAGTGAATTGCTGTATATAAAACTCACCAGTCGAAAGGTCTATCCAGGAAAGTCCTATTACAGACTTGCGCTCGGAACTTACGGCTGCTATGAAGTTGTTTTGCTTGTTATGAAGTTTCTCCTCCTCCATAACCGTTCCCGGAGTAACAATTCTGACTACATCGCGCTCAACGATTTGACCTTTTTTCGGCTCACTCAATTGTTCACAAATAGCGACTTTTAAACCACAATCGGTTAGTTTCGTAATATATGTTTCCGCAGCATGATATGGGACACCACACATAGGTGCTTTTTGCCCAGAACCACAATCTCTACTGGTTAGCGTAATATCTAGTATTTTTGAAGCTTCTATCGCATCCTCAAAAAACATCTCATAAAAATCGCCCAATCTATAAAACATTATAGTATTCGGATACTGCTTCTTTTTATCTAGATATTTTTCCATCATCTGCGAATAGCCGCTCTTCTGCTCTTTTGTTTTAATCATTAGTAATTGTCCCTATTAGGTTTCCTTTTTTGTAATCTGTTATTTTTATATTATAAAATTCTCCAACTGATAAAGGCTCGGTTTTCTTTATCTTAGCAACTTTGCCACATTGGGCTTTTGCTGTATATTCGTTCTCACACTCCTCATCTACAAGAACGCGTATCGTACTACCCACCATTTTATTAAATAGTTCCTCACTAATGTGATGTTGTATATCGAGTAACTTATGTATGCGCTCGCGTTTGATAGAAAGTGGTACTTGATTTTCCATTTTCTCGGCAATTGTGCCTTTGCGTTTGCTATACATAAATATAAAAGCATTATGGTAGCGTACCGTTTCAATTAAATCTACAGTCTCCAAGTAATCAGCATCGCTCTCTCCAGGAAAACCAACAATAATATCTGTGGATAGCGTAATTTCGGGTATTTTCTCCCTAATGCGGGAAATAAGGTCAAGGTATTTTTCCCTAGTATAACTGCGATTCATTTCTTTTAAAATTTTATTGCTCCCCGCCTGCACTGGCAAATGCAAAGTCTTGCTAATTTTGGGATTAGATGCCAAAACATCTATTACTTCATCACTTAAATCTTTCGGATGCGAGGTCATAAAGCGCAACTCAAAATCACCATCAAATTTCGCAATATTATCTAGGAGTTTAGCAAAATTTACCCCGTTCGTGTTTCCATCCAGCCCATATGAATTTACATTTTGACCAAGCAAGGTAATCACCTTGTATCCTAGTTTGATTAAAGTCTTTACCTCAGCATAAATACTCTCTGGAGTGCGACTCTTTTCACGACCACGAACATATGGCACAATACAGTAAGTACAAAAATTATTACAGCCATACATAATATTTACATAAGCATATAATGAGTTATCGCGCACACAAGATACACCCGATATATTCTCTATATAGTCTTTGTCTTGTTCTACTTTATTCAAAAACTTTTTCTGACTCTTATATGCATCCAAATACTCACCAAAAAATTCTATATTGTTTGCCCCAAACACGATATTTATAAACGGGAATTTTTTACGCAAGGTATCTACCATATCTTTTTGTTGCGCCATACATCCGCAAACAGCAACAATTAAGTCCTTTTTTGCCTTTTTTAAGGGTTTTATGCTACCAATATTGCCTATGATTTTTTGCTCTGCACTTTCACGAATACAACAAGTATTGAATACTATAACATCTGCATCCGTAGGTGTGCTAGCCTGCATATATCCCCTATCCTCAAGTATCCCCGCTAGTTTCTCTGTCTCGTGAACATTCATTTGACAACCATAAGTATATATAAAATATTTCTCCATAATTTATCACCTGGTAAATCTTAATAGTAAAATTATACATTATTCTGTTAAATTTATCAATAATAATTTATAATTTTTATTTATTGCACATAATAAAATCGAGGTTATTATGAGTAAAATTGCAAAAATCTTTTTAATTCTATTTTGTATAGGGGTAGTATTAATACTATCTATATTTACATATGTAGCTATTGTTATCTCACAGGCTGGCGATATAGTTAGCCTTGATATCGCAAAATTAAATAGCCTAAACTCACAGGTTAAAATTTATGACCAAAATGATACCGAGATATTATCTACTTCAGCAAATGGTAATCAAACAATTGAACTAGCAGATTTACCACCCTTTGTACCTCAAGCCTTTATTAGTATCGAGGATAAACAATTTTACACACATCATGGTCTAAACTTCGGCAGAATAATCAAAGCGGGAATCAAAAATTTAATGAGTGGATATGCAAAAGAAGGCGCATCTACAATAACCCAACAACTAATAAAAAACACACATTTGAGTAATGAAAAGACATTAGCGCGAAAAATTCAAGAAGCATATCTTGCGACTAAATTAGAGAAAAAGTACAGTAAAGCTGATATACTAGAGACATATTTAAATGTGATTTATTTTGGAAATGGCGCATATGGTATAGAGAGCGCCGCACAAAGTTACTTTGGGCATTCCGCCAAAGAACTAACACTAGATGAAAGTGCGATTTTAGCTGGATTAATTCGTTCTCCGCGCACCTACTCACCTATTTTAAATCCTGAAAACTGCATAAACAGGCGTAATTTAGTGTTAAAAAATATGCTTGGTGATAAAATAATCGATAATAGCACATATGAGGAAGTAATAAAAAAGCCACTAACCCTCAATGTTACTCAAAACAGCAACAATTTGAACAAAATAGTATTAGATGAAGCAATTGAAATACTAGGTTTGAGCGAGCGCGATGTTTCGACTATGGGATTTAGAATTTATACCTATATAAATACAGCATTGCAACACGAAATCTCGCAAAATGTCGAGAAATTTGACAATCTCGAAAACGGGCTACTCGTAATTAATAATAGCAACAACGGAGTACTTGCGTACATAGGTCGTTGTGACATTCGCCGCCAAACAGGCAGTACTATAAAACCTATTTTAAGCTACGCACCAGCCTTTGAGACAGGGAAACTTTCCCCTATCACACCGATTTGCGATGAAAAAACAAACTTCAATGGATATACCCCACACAATGCAAATAAAAAATATCTAGGTTGGGTATCGACACGCACTGCAATTGCCAAATCGTTGAATATTCCCGCAATTAAGACATTAGAATATAACGGATTAGACAAATCAATTGCTTTGGCTAAAAAATTTGGTTTAAGTTTTACTAAAGATGATTATCATCTGGCAATAGCTTTAGGGGCGACTAGCGAAGGCGAAAGCCTGATAAATATTGCCAATGCATACACCGTGTTTGCGCGAAATGGCACATATGGAAACCTCAATTTTATTAGGAAAATCACCACAGATGCTGGCACTATCATCTATGAAAATAAACCACAATTTAACCAAATAATAGGTTCTGATACGGCGTTTTTAATAAACGATGTATTAAAAGACACTATTAAGTTAGGCACTGCAAAACGGCTTTGTGACCTTGACTTTCCGCTTGCAGCAAAAACAGGAACGGTCGGCACCGATTACGACAATACAAATACTGATGCGTGGTGCATTTCATACACACCTCAATTTACAGTAGGTGCATGGTATGGTAATACTTTAAGCTATAGTGAAAAAAATATGCCGAGTAGTATGAATGGCGGCACAACAGCCGCAAATGCAAACAAAACTGCATGGAAAACTATAAAAAAATACTTTAACCTAAACAAAGACTTTTTGCCACCAGCAACCGTAAAAAAATATCAAATTGATGCACTTTCGCTAAACGAACAAAGAGTCGAGTTAGCCACAGAAAGCACTCCAGAAAAATATACGGTAGAAGACTGGTTCGCTACGCGTTATGCACCAAAAAATACTAGCACAAACTTCACCAAGCTCCCTAATGTTATGCTTAATATGGAAGTTAATGATACAATTTTGCTGACATGGGATGGATTAGAATATTTAGAATATTCATTATATCAAAAAGGAAAAAGCGAAAAACTAATTGCGACAATTGAGGGGAAAAATGAAAGGTTAACCTACACCCTCCCCATACCCACCGAAAACACTGAATATTATCTAGTAATTCGATATAAAAACGGTCTAAACAATGAAACTAAATATAGTAATAATCAAAAATATTATAGTAAAGCGACTACTCAAGCAAAAACTAAAGGCGCAACTCAAAAAATAATAAAAGGCTGGTTTTTCTAAAAATATTTATAATCAATACGAATAGATTTATAGTATAAAAAATAAAGGGGAATCCCCTTTATCTCTGTATTAGCATAATCTCCTCAGATTGCAAACTTTCGTTTAACAAGGCATCGATATCTAGTTTAGCCTCCTCGCGCAACACCTTTTCAATTTTAGGCTTTGTAACCGGATTCTTGGGCAAAAATACAGTGCAGCAGTCCTCATAAGGTTGAATGCTGATTTCATAAGTACCAATTTTATGCGCCACATCCATAATATCTTGTTTATCAAAACCAATGAGTGGCCTAAATATGGGAATGTCTACGACAGCATTAGTTGCGTTAATACTTTGTAGGGTTTGACTAGCGACCTGCCCCAAACTTTCCCCAGTAATCAGAGCACCTGCTTCGTTTTGCTTTGCAATGCTTTCAGCAATTCGCATCATCATACGCCTTAAAAGTGTAATCATAAAATCACCATCACACTTTTTGTGAATTTCCTCTTGAATATGCGTAACGGAAATAAAGTGCATTCTAATACTACCTAAGTAGTCACACATTGTCTTTGCGAGCGAAATTACCTTTTGCTTTGCTAGTTCACTAGTGTAGGGATAACTATGAAAATGAATCGCCTCAATCGTGAGTCCCCTACGCGCGAGAAAGTACCCAGCCACTGGGCTATCTATACCCCCACTTAAAAGCAGCAACCCCTTGCCAGCACTCCCAAGGGGCATCCCACCAACACAAGGAATAACCTCTGTCGAAATATATGTGTAGCCATTTTCACGAATATCGATGACAATTTCGACATCAGGCGTATGCAAATCTACGCGCGATTCGGGATTGTTTTCTAACATCAACTCCCCGATTTCTCGATTTATCTGCATAGATTTAACAGGAAAAATCTTGCTAGCCCTATTAGCGGATATTCTAAATGACTGCTTGCCTAAATTTATTTTTAAGCACTCTTTTTTGATAGTATCGTAATCAGTCTCAATCTTTGTAGCAGCAGACAAGGAGTGGAGTCCGAAAATTTTTGTTAATTTAGCAATAATTGCCTTTTCGCAATCTACACTATATCCACTCAACTCAAATCTGCCACTGATTTTTTTAAGTTCGTGATTGAATTCACTGAGACTATCGTTTATGTTTTTCTGCAAAACATTTTCAAAAAATTTGCGGTTGTGTCCCTTTAAGAATATTTCACCATATCTAATTAAAATCACATTCATTTATTTCACCTAACTAAGTAAATTTTTTATTTCATTTTGCAAGGCAGAAATTACCACATCAATTTCAGCCTTTGTATTGTACTCACTAAAACTAAACCTTATATTCCCTTGCATTTGCTCATTACTGAGTCCCATAGATGATAGTACTCTATTCCCCACTTTTTTACTACTACAAGCAGAACCCGTGCTAACATATATTTCATATTTCTCTAGACAATGCAACAAAACCTCTCCACGCACTCCCAAAAATGACACACTTAAAATATTATCCAAAGTATTATTTAAAGTGCCATTAATAATATACTTAAGCCCGCTATCCTGTAGTTTCTCGACAAAATACTCCTTTAGTTCTTTAATATACGCGCGTTTTTTGTCGAAATCTGCGTACATCATCTCACACGCCATAGCGAACCCTAGAATCCCTGCAGGATTTTCAGTACCCGAGCGCAATCCCCCTTCTTGACCTCCGCCTAAAATATGCGGCCTAAGATTAATACCATCACGCAAATACAAGCAAGCCACTCCCTTTGGTCCATGAATTTTATGTGAACTAATAGTATATGCATCAATGTTGTCATTTAGCAAATTCAATTTAACCTTTCCAAATGCCTGCACTCCATCGCAATGCAAAATTGCGCTAGGACATTTATTTTTAACTATTTTAGAAATGTTGTTTAAATCGTTAATTGCGCCAGTTTCATTGCTAACATGAATTATCGACACTAACCCCGTAATTTCATCTACTTTCATTTCTAAATCGCGCAAATCAAGCGTGCCATCCTTATTAATATTTATAAAATCTACATTATATCCCATATTGCATAAATTTTTCGCTGTTTCATAAATAGAAGGATGTTCCCCACTTGAAACTAATATTTTTTTATTCTTTTTCGCCAAGCCATTTAAAACTAAATTGTTAGCCTCTGTAGCGCTACCAGTAAAGATGATTTTACCAGAACTGGCGTTCAACAATTTAGTAATTGCACTCCGAGCACTATCTATATCATTCTTTACACTAATAGCTGGCCCATAAACGCTAGATGGGTTGAAATAATTTTCCACACTATATTTTTGTATAAACTCTGCAATTTCAGGTCTAGTTTTTGTAGTGGCTGAATTATCTAAATAAATCATAATTACCTCACTAAACGCGCAATTTGGCATCAAAAGTAGACTCTAGTTTATTTAATATCTTGTCAAAAGCGCCATTTATCTCCTCTTGAGTAAGCGTACTGTCCACCTTTCTAAAAGTTAGATTGAATGCAACGCTCTTAAACCCAACAGAAACCTGCTCCCCCTCGTATACATCAAATAATTCGACATCCTCGAGAATATTGTTTACGGCGCGTTTAATAGAATCAATCATTGCACCAACCTCTACATCGTTTTTAACAACTACCGCTAAATCGCGATGTGCTGCTGGAAATTTAGGTAAAGGCTTTACTTTTTTAAATTTTTTAGGCGGAAGCACATTTAAGCACAACTCAAAGTAATAACAATCAGTATTAATGTCATAATTTTTCGCAACTTGTGGATGAATTTTCCCAATTAAGCCGATTCGTTTATTACCAATGTTAATGCTAGCAGCAATATTTGGATGCAAAAATTCGCAAGTAACAGGATGATAACTAAAATTTACACCTAATTTACTCGACAACATCTCTACAATAGATTTTACATAGAAAAAGTCGACTTTATTTAATGTAAGATATGCTAGCACTTTACTCTCAATTGGCAAATTATCTTTTTCATCGCGATGATTTTCAAAAACTTTACCAATTTCAAAAATTTCGATATCTTTATTCTTTCTACTAATATTTAATTTTGCTACATCGAGTAGGCTACCAACCATTTCAGTACGCATAATACTGTAGTCTAAGCTAAGCGGATTTTCAATCTTTACACAGTCACGAAGTGGATTATCCATAGTTAACAGCAAGCGATCATATTCCAGTGGGGAACGAAAACCATAAGTCTTTACCTGGTGAGCACCAGAAGCCATCATATATGCAATCAAATCATGCTCTAAAGCAAACAACTCACTCATACCGCCTGTAATACTTTGAGTGTTTTCGCAATGTGTAGGCACAATTTTATTAAACCCGTAATAGCGTATGATTTCCTCAATAATATCTACAGGCAATTCAATATCTGCTCTAATTTCAGGCACTTGACAAGTTAATATGTCTCCCTTTAACTCGGTAATAATATCAAGTTTTGATAAAATTGCCTCTACACTCCTATAATCAATGTTTAGCCCCAAAGTTTTCTCAATTTCGCTAAATTTAAACTCCACTATTTTCTTTTTGCCGACATATTCGCCTATTTTTATAATGTTTTGAGAAATTTCGCCAATTTTAAATTCACTGATTAGATTTAACACACGCTTCAGTCCGTTGTATGCTGAAATCTTTTCAACACCGCGCTCGTACCTACCGCTCGCATCGGTACGAATACCTAAACTGCGCGAACCTCGGCGAATACACACACGGTCGAAAATCGCACTTTCGATAAACACATTTTTAGTATCATCATTAATTGAAAAGTGCTTTCCTCCCATAATGCCAGCAAGTCCCACGGGCTGCATCTCATCAGCAATGACCATTATACTATCATTAAGTGAGTACTCCTTTCCATCGAGACATTCAACCATCTCTCCATTATTCGCTTGTCTAACTATAATATGGTGATTTTTTATCTTGTCATAATCAAAAGCATGAAGTGGCTGACCTAATTCAAACAAAACAAAATTAGTAAAGTCAACAATGTTATTTCTCGGTGTGATTCCTACAGCCTTTAGCCTATTTTGCATATATTTAGGTGAAGGTGCCAGTTTGAGATTTTGAATCACGCAACCAAGATACAATGGACAATTAGGAGTCTCGACATCAATATCTATGGGCAGGTCTACATTTTGTGCCGTATATGTAAAATCAGGCTCCTTTAAAGCTCTACCCAGTCCTGCCGCCAACTCTTTCACCAGCCCAAATACACTTTGACAATCAGGGCGGTTTGCTAATACTTTAATATCAAATACTACATCATCAAGTCCCAAAAACTTTGCAATAGGCTCTCCTACGATTGCACTTTCATCCAAAATCATAATACCATCAACTAGCGCATTAGGGTAAACACTATTATCTATACACAACTCCTCCCCCGAGCAAAGCATACCCTGTGACTCCAGTCCACGCATATTGGTAGTTTTTATCTTTACACCGTTAGGCAAATCCGCACCATCAAGAGCAGCAGGGACTAGCGCCCCCTCAAACACATTCGTAGCGGCAGTCAAAATCTGCACTGACTCACCATTACCTAAGTCAATATCACAAACTTGCAATTTATCAGCATTGGGGTGGCGTGAAAGTTTCCTAATTCGCCCAACTTTTACTCGCTCCATACCTTTTGAAAGATTGCGTATTTCCTCAACTTCAAAACCGATGCTGATAAATTTTTCAGCAATTGCCTCGGGACTCAAATCGCTCAAATCCACAAAATCATTTAGCCAATTTAATGTAACAATCATTTTCTCTCTCCTACTTAACTTGTTTTAATAAACTAACATCATTTTCATATAATTCACGCAAATCAGTCACGCCAAACTTTAACATAGCAAGTCTATCTAACCCTATGCCTGCTGCAAAGCCTTTATAAACACTGCTATCAATTCCAGACATCTCAAGCACCTTTGGATGTACCATACCAGCACCAAGCATTTCAATGTACTCGCCATCTTTTACTGCATCAACCTCAATACTCGGCTCTGTAAACGGGAAGTAACTAGGGCGCACGCGTATTTCAGTCTTTTCCCCAAGTAAATGCTTTATTAAATCCTCTAACACACCTATTAAGTCTGCCATGGTGACATTTTTATCAACAACCAAAATTTCTAATTGATTAAAAATTGGCGAATGAGTTGCATCTACCTCATCAATTCTATAGGCATTCCCTGTCGAAATCATTTTTATTGGGGGTTGTTGACTCTCCATTGTGCGCACCTGCATCGCAGAAGTATGAGTGCGTAAAACTGTATCGCTATCAATATAAAAGGTATCTTGCATCTCGCGCGCTGGATGCTCTTTTGGCACATTTAACGCTTCAAAGCAATAATAGTCGGTCTCAATATCGCCTCCATCCTTTAACTCATAACCGCGTGCAATAAAATAATCAATCAAATCTTTTTTTAATGCTTCGATTGGATGCATTGTCCCGTACGGGAGCGGCTTTACAGGAATGGTCACATCGACACGCTCACTCCTCAACTTTGCGTTTAGTAATGCGCTCTCAATTTCGGCATCCTTATCCTTTACTAACTTATTTAATTCATCACGCAATATATTTAGTCTTTCACCTACGACACGCTTTTGCTCTATTGGCAAATCACGCAACTGCTTCATAAACTCAGCGAGTCTGCCATTTTTGCCTAAGTATTCGGTGCTAAATTGCATTAACCTAGACTTATCACTAATACTAGCCATTTCTTTCTTTGCATCAATCAAAACTTGTTCAATTTGTTTTTCCATATTTATCTCCTTTTAAATAAAAAAACTTCCCCCTAATAATTAGGACGAAGTTTTCTCCGCGGTACCACCTAAATTCTCTTAATTAAGAGCACCTTATTTTGGTCTTAACGCGACCCAATACGCCTTTACCTACTATTATTTCAGTAAAAGTGCTAAAAAGTGAATTCACCGAAACCAGTGATTAGGGCTTCTCAGTTACCACCCTTTCCCTGTAAATATAGTATTCGGCTACTAGTCTTTCTCCGCGCATCTCTATTTAGATAGATTTATTATACTCTTAATTTAATAAATTGTCAAGAAAATTCAATTTAATTTGTGATTAGATACTATAAAATACTCAATTTGTTAAGCGTTTAGCTCCTTTTGTTCGCAGGCGCACACCTCTGATATAGTTTTTAAGCGGAATAGATCCTTCGGTGCGTGGGCGCACTCCCGATATAATGTAAATATGGCTACGGACTTTGGGTGATTGTTTGCGGTTAGTTTGGTGATTTTTAAGCGGAATAGATCCTTCGTCTAAAGGCGCTGCTGGTCGAGGCTCAGGATGACCCTAAATTATAGCAGCGTGTCTAAGCCCTCGCTTTTTCCTACTATACAGTATATTAAGAGTACTTTTTCTCTACCTAGTACATTTACAGTTGAGTGTGCGCCTTCGCACCGCGGGGTCGACTATCTACACTTCACAAGTTGGATTTAGAGTAGATAGTCATTTATCCGCTTACTAATAAAATTACTGTCATTCTGAACCCGCCCCTCGTAAGCCTTTTGTAACTCAGCGTAAAGTGAAAGGCTCCATTAGGAACACCTAGCAATACGCTGCTCGAAGAATCTATTCCTCTTTAAACAGCAGAGAGTACTGGGCTGGCGCGAGAATACACTTTTCTTGTTGAGACAATCACTCACGCGCCAGACTTCCCGCAAGCGGGAAGGCATTCTGAGCCCTGCTTACGGAGCCTTTAGACGAAGGCTCTATTCCGCTTTATCCTATTATTGAGTGTGCACTTACGCACCGCAACATAATCCTTTTATTTAATCAAAACTTGGGTCGAAGGCATCACCTGAGTTGTCAGTAGAGTCGTTTAAGTTATAGTCGCTAATTCGCTCAAAGCGCGCCTCCACAAT
>CASEHF010000024.1 GCA_949287685.1 uncultured Christensenella sp.
AGTTCTATCCCATCTACCCACAAAAACTGGTACAGGGCTTTGGTTAGATTAAAGTCCTCAATAGAGGGAAAAGAACTCTCATCGGGGTGGTTATGTGCAAGCACCACTTTCTTAGCAGAGCACCTTCTTGCTGTCTGCAGCACCTCGTTTGGGTCTATATCCACATGAAAGGCATCGCCGTAGTTTATTGCTGTATGCCAGATTATATGGTCTTGTTGATTTAGCAAAAAGAGCACGGCAAACTCGCGGTCCTTGCCCACAAAATAGTTATCTAGGAGTTTTATGATGTTATAGTAGTTAGCGGGACCTATCTCTATTGAGGTTTTGCCAAAACTCAGCAGGTACAAGTACAGTACTCGCAGCATACCAGCGAGTTTATCCGCGGAATTCTTGCCTATACCTCTAATCTGAATCAAGTCCTCGGGCATTATATTCTTAGTTATACTACTCAGGTCTCCGAGTTTAAGTATTCTTTTAGCTATTTCGTTGGTATCCCCTCTAGGGAGTATGCACTGGAGCACCATTTCGAGCATTAGTGTCTGCTCCACCTGTTCATTTGCGCGTAGTATCTTTTCACGAACGCGCTCATAATGCCCGTTGTGTAGTTTGGGGTCCTTGTCCATTGGTCTCATCCTTTTTGTTTGTTCTTTATTTTATCTAATAGTCCTAGCACATCTTTAGACTTAACATGCTCGTAATCTTGGGTTTTTGGTGCCTTGTCTTGTTCGTTTGAATCCACTGGGGTAATCAATCCAACCTCTATCAAATAATTCCGTGTCTCCTCATCCATGTGGCTTAAATCCACCACAACAGGTTCCTGCTCGTTATCCTTGTTGATAGCGCGTTTACTCCACTCGGCTATTTCCTCGTAGTATGCTGTATGTCTCCTGCGGCGCTTGTCCTCCTCTATATTCCGCACGGTATCTAACAACAGTTTATCGTACTTGTCCTTATCTATTTCTTCCTCGGGGTACTCGTTTGGGATTTCCTCTATCATTGAGTGTATAGAGGGTTTTTTCTTATTCTTGGTAGGCTTTGAATCGTTTGGAATATACGCCTCTGTGTTCTCTCGCCACATGGTGGGTATTTTAAAGTATTTTCCGTGTATCGCCTTTTTGTATTCCTCGCTGGCTTCCTTGTTTATATTCTCTATAAACTTATAGTCCTGTGCCTTTGAAAAATAAATCTCCTCATATGGTGGGCGGTATGTGTGCTTGCGGTGGCGGTAACGGAATTTAGAATCCACGGGCAAGTACTCACACAACTCATCCAATATAAAGTTCATACTGTCTACCAACTCGTATACTCCTAGGTGGTAGTATATAGCGCGGTAGGCACTTAGTGCATCGAGAATGTGGTGGAAATTGTCCTCTGTTATTGCCGAAATATTTAGCTGCTGAAAGAAGTTTCTAGCGATGTATATGTATATATCATCGGACATGGGAGCAAAGTATGGCTTGAGTGCTGGGTTTGCGTTTGGGTTGTTTAGAATGGATAGTCTTTTGTACATAAACTGCCTCTTTTATAATAGTATATTAGCACAATGCTAGTGTGGGTACTATAACCTTAACTAGCATTTATAATACTATGTATCATCCTATCCTAATTTTATTTTAAATAATAAACAAAACAACCAAAAATTTCAATATATTTAACTAAATTTTTTCACTTTTTTAAGGGTTTTAGGTTATAAAATACGATTTTAGTTGGTTTTACCAACAAGTTGACCGAATTTGGTTATAACCAAAAACAAGTTTAATAATATTGCCATACAATATTGCTAGCAAAACACGCTACGAAATTAACAGAACAAAAAACAGCTGGAAATACAAGGAATAGGTCCTTCGGTGCGTGGGCGCAGTGCGAAGGCGGTGCGTAGCCGCACACGCGATATATACATATTAAATAAGGCTATTCGCTTTGAATGGTTGTCTACGGTTAGTTTAGAATGTTTTAAGAGGAATAGATCCTTCGTCTGAAGGCTTCGCGGGTCGAGGCTCAGGATGACCCTAAAATATAACGGCGTGCCTAGGCACATCGCTTTTTTAACCTATACGGTATATTAGGTGTACTTGTTAACTACCTTGTGCTTTTATATCGGGAGTGCGCCTATGCACCGCGGGTCGAGGCTCAGGATGCCTTCCCGCTTGCGGAGCCTGAGACAAAGAATCTACTCCGCTAAATTCTACTATATCTTTATGGTTGGTTTGGGTATATCTTTACACGCGAGCATTAAGTTTTACAAATTAAATTTGTGCCTGGTGGCAGAACAGAAAAATCTGGCAGACGCACATTTAAAAGCGTACAATTTGGATAAATGACTGAGTGACTACCAATCGTGGTGCCCCCGCCCAAATAGCACCCTGGATAAATAGTTGAGGCATTCCCAATATCGCAACCACACTCAACATAACTCTCACCCACAAAACGCACACCCTTTTTCTCGAAATTATGCTGTATAAACTGCTGCATTGCATTGTCTAAGTTTTTTAGTTCAGTGACCGTGTTCACACTTTCAAAAACCCTAAAATTACCGCTATCCACACCCGCAATTTTTCCACCTGCGCGATAAATCAAATTCACCAAATCAGTTGCATAGTACTCATTTTGCGCGTTATTTTTGCGTATTTTGCGTATATTTTCTAATAAATAATCAGTTTTTACACAATAAAGCCCCGCATTTGTCTCTGCGATTTTCAACTGCGCTTTCGTACAATCTTTGGCTTCTTTTATATCACAAATAGCACCCGAGTTGTCCCGTAAAACTCTCCCGAAACTGTTCTCATACTCAACTTTATTAACCAAAATTTTCATTGCATTTTTGCCCAAATTAAGCATTTGTTGAAGTAATTGCGCATCAAAAATTGGACCATCGCCATTTACAATCAATACCTTTTTTGCGTTTTTTGGAATAAATTTAGAGGCAACCAGCAAAGCATTACCCGTACCCAAGGGCTCGGCTTGAGTAACATACCTATACCTAACCCCGAGTGAACGAACAGAGCTACCTGGACATACCACAATGTACGCAAGCAGCCCACACTTCTCAAGAATGTCTAATATATAACAAATCAAGGGCTTGCCGCAAACTTTTTCAAGAGATTTGGGCATACCTCTATTCATCCTAGACCCCTTGCCGCCAGCCAAAATTATTGCTACATCTTGCATAATACCTCCAAATATTCGATTTTTTTATTATTTTTTATGCATTTTTGGCTATTTTTTGTGAATTTTATTAAAAGCAAGATTTTCGCGCAATTCCAACTCCGGTCTGGCGATAGCAAAAGTATTCTTTGGTATATTTTTTGTTACGGTAGTGCCAGCGGCAATAAAAACATTATCGCCCAATTTTAGCGGTGCAACAAGGTTTACATTACAGCCGATAAAACAGTTTTTGCCGACAGTTATATGCTGCTTTACCACTCCATTGTAATTAGCAAAAACCACCCCACACCCTAAATTGCAGTTTTCACCAATTTCAGCATCGCCTACATAGGTTAAGTGCGCAATTTTCGTGCCGCTGCCAATATAAGAGTTTTTGGTTTCACAAAAGTTACCTAAACGCACATTATCTCCCACTTGCGTACCTGCGCGTAAATGTGCATAGGGTCCAATTTGCGCACCATTTCCAATTACACTGTTTTCAATTACGCAACCCGGTAATATCGTGCAACAATCTCCTATTTTGGTATTGCTGTCTATATGACAATTTGGATAAACTATCGTGCTTTTACCAATTTCAGCGCCCCTTTCTATAAATGTGTTTTTCGGCGAAATTACTACAAAATTGCGAAATTTTCTTAAAAATTTGCATTTTTTAATGTTTTTTTGCGTATTTTTTGCCATTTTTGCCTCTTTTTTTAAATTTTGGAGTTCTAATTTTAAATTAATGCAATGTAATTTTAACTTAATTTTTTATACTTTTTTGCTTAATTCATTAAGTTGCAATATGCACTGAAATTTTGTTAGGTAAAATTAGTTTTTTCTATTGCGATTTACAATTTTTATGATTTTTTATAATTTTTTAGCATTTTTAGAGTGATTTTTGGTGGTTTTTCTTTATTTTTTAGCGTAACCCACAACAATCGCAAAATAAACAACACACCAATAACCCCTAGTACAGGGTAGCAATAACTAACTATTGCCCCAAACCCAAGCCCTGATATTATTAAACAAATAATCGCGACTAAGATGCTACAAAGTTTGAAATTCGAGATATACTTTTCTAGCCAAATTGCAATTGTATACACTAGCGAAACGGCTGTCGTGGTAATGCCTATCCAGACAACCACGAGCGTAAATATTCCAAACACATAACTTGCGTTACTAGCGATGTAGACCAGTGGCATATCAGACATCGAACTATAAGGATTTAAATAAATCGAAATCACCATCCCTACAAGGCACAAAATCATAAAACCCGCCGCAATCGCGCTTCCACCCAAATTCACGCCTTTAGAATGCTGCACGCCCAGTCTCGCAAAAATAAACCCAGCAAAAAACAAATTACTGCAGACATACAGAATACTAAAAAATACCGCACTAAAAATCCGCTCTGTACCATTTGCCATTGGCACAATAAAACCACCCGAATCCGCAACACAATAGACAAAAGCGACTGCAATTATTAAAACCATAGCAGGCACCACGGCTAAATTGACCTTGACCATTTTTTCAAAGCCCAACCAACTAATCACCACCGCAATAACCGCGGTAATCACACTAGCGAAGCGATATAAATCTTGCGACAGGACAATATCAAAGAGCGATTCTGCGCCAGCCAACATCGCAGAAAGTAGAATAAAATTACTAAAAACAAAGATAATTTCGCCAATAAAACCAAATTTCCCGAAAAGTTTAGAATTCATTTGCTGCACGGATTCGATACCGAACTTTTTTCCAAACTCTAGAAAAACAAAGCCAAGCAAAAACAGCAGCACTCCCGCCAGCGCGATTAGCGGAAAACAGACCCAACCGAACTGCGCGAAATAAAACCAAACCTCCTTGCCACTGGCGAACCCAGCCCCCACAATGGAGCCGAACATCACAGCCCCTACTAAAAGTGCTTGTTTAAACTTATTACCCACCGCCACCTCTAAACTAACAGCTGAAATTCATTTATCGCGCGAACGACTAAATTATTGTCCACCCCAAAGTATATGCAGGCTTGACTCAAGATTTGAGCATTTTCGCAAAAAAAGATGCACGCCAGCACTTTTTCATCAAAATCGGGTGAAAAAACGGAAAAATTCGCGTTTTTTATCAATTTTTTCGTGATTTTTTCGAAATTCACACTCATTCCATGCAGTTCCGCATAAGCAATCGCGCTCGCATATCCCGCCTTTAAGTTTGGATTTTTGTAAAAGGCAGTAGGAAATTGCACCTTAAAACTTCGATAACAGTAATTAGCAGTTAGGTCTATTGCGCGCGAGTTTTTGTTCAAAAGTGCTGCTTTTGTTAAATAAAATTTTTGCTCTCTATCGAGTCTAACGGATAACATAAGTTTATTGTATAACTTCACCGCCTTCTTTTTTCGGCAACGCGAAAGCGCGGTAGCTAATCTGTCTAAATTTACGCCACTTTGCCCTACAAAACACCATTCCACATCATCAGCAAAAAGCAGTGAGCGATTAAAACTATCACAAAACTCACCCGCCTCAACAGCACTAAATACGGACTTTAACTTCGCCTCCGCAACCTTTTGAGGCACACGGTTTACAACAGCCAACGGTGGCGCGACTAACCCACGCGCAAAAATGTCGTAATAAATATTAAGTGTTGCATTCTCTATATCCACCCAGCGCGCCTGCCCAATATAATAAAGCGCCTCTTGCTGATTTGAAATATTGTAATGCGAAATTGCCAAAAACAACAAAATTTTTATATTATACTCATCTAGTTTTAGCGCTCGCTCATAAAAAGTGATTGCTTTTTCGTATTGTGATAAACTTGCATACATATTCCCAATTAGCACTAACTGCCCTAAATTTAACGGGTAACCTTCAATTTTTTGCAGTATAGTTTCCAAATTCGGCAAATCTTGCTCAGCGAGGCAAAGGGAACATAGTACCAAATTCGCCTCGAGTGAGTTAGGTTCGCCACGCAAAATTTCGAATAAAATTTCGCGGGCATCATCGTATCTTTCAGACAAAATCAAAATATCGGCAAGCACACAATTAATCTCTGTAGTACGCGGAATCACACTTTCTAGCAACATAATTGCTTGCGAAAATTTGCGCATTTTTGCTAAATTTTTTGCAATTGCGATTAATGAGGGCTTTTCAGTAGATTTGAGTCGCTCTTTGATTTCGTGTGTCCATTCTAGCACCGCTCCAGAAAAATCCTCGGTACTTTCGGTATTTAGGGTCGCCCCAAAGTATTCGAGCGCCAACTTAAACTCGCCCATTTTTACTAAATTTCTACCAATCCCGAAAAAGGCAGCCGCGCGAGTTTCACCTATTTTCACCGCTCTAAAAAAATGCTCGCAACTCAAAGAATATAAGCCCATTTCGAAATAAATTTGCCCTATTAGGATATTTATGCTTTCACAATCTACGCGCGTTCGCGCGTGTTCCACTGCACGGCGCGCCGCATCCAGAGCCCCCAAAAAATCACCGCTCGATATGCGCACATCAATCAACCTCAAATAATAGTCAAGGTTTTGGCTGAACTTCACAATTTTAGACATACATTAGTTTATTAGTGTAGGAATAAATAAAAGAACTAAAAAGAAAAAATCGAGCCGAACACTCGATTTGATAATAATAAACTATGAGAGTGCATAAATAGTCGAAAAAATCACAAAAAACACATTTTTTTGCATTTTTTATGATAATTTCTGTGTTTTTTGATATGTATTATTGAAAATTAAAAGCGGGATTTACGGTCGCTAACTTCTGTTTGGTCGTAAAGTATGCAATGCTTTTTTGTATCATACGGGTACAAGCAGCATCATTTGCCACAAGTTTTAACGCCTCCGCAGGCGTGCACCACCTAAGTTCGGTAGACTCATCCGACACAGCAAAATCATGAGTTTTTGAAAGTAGCAAGAAATTAACATCGTAGTGTCGGTGCGCAGGCTCCCCCTTGGTGCGGTTTGCGGGAATTTCGTAAACTGCGCAATCGATAAATGTAGGGGTTAGTAAACTCAACTTGTCCTCGGGTATACCACTTTCCTCTACCGCCTCACGCAGCGCTACACGCCTAACATCGGTCTCGCCCTCACAATGTCCGCCAAACTGAATCCAAATATCAGCCTTTCGGTGGTGATTTAGCAAAATATTGCCAGCACTGTCCACGACTAACGCGCTACCAGTGATGTGCCCTGCCGTGTTTTCACGCGCAAAAGCATTTTCCTCATCATTCAAAAAGCGCAAAATTTCGCGCACCGCCACAGCCTCGTTCTCATCATACGGGTGATGCTCCATAAGAGCGGTTCTCAAATCAAATTTTTCCATAACTATCCCCTTTTGTACTTTAAAATTTCTTGTTTTTCTAGGTCACTTACACGAAAACTCTCGCGAATTTTTTGAATCCCCTTATTAATAGCGACAGGCGAAATCTGTGCCGTGCGCAAAAAGTGCAGCGTGCTAGCCTTATCACGCAGAAAACTCTCGCAAATCAGCCATCCTAGCGCCATATTTACATAATAATAGTCGCTATTTAGATTGTTAATTAGCGCAAAAACGCGCGAAAGGTCGGCAAGATAAAACTTCATAAGCAGCACGACCCCAGTACGAATTTCAAATTCTCGCTCACTCGCCAAAAACTTGGAAATCAGGGGCAAAAAGTAGTCTGGGTTATTCTCAACAATTTTTAAGTCGCCGCACATTAAATCACAAGTCGCCCAATTCTCAATGGTCGGCACAAACGACTCAAGCGCCACATAAACCGCCTCGCAATCCTGCAGTTTGGTAATCATTAGCCCTTTTAGAGTCATTAGTTCGTAACAGTCGACCTTTAGCCCTTTTACCACTCGCTCCGCCTGAATCGCTAAAGTTTTCGCAATCTTACGCAAAACTGGAATGCGGATACCCAAGACTCGTAAATGCGTATTGATAATTTTAGTATCAAAAGCAACATTTTTAGGCTCGTGCAATGCGTAAAACACAGGGCGAAATTGCGCCATTTTAAAAGGTTTAGTAAATTCTAAGAGTGCTTCGTTTAAGTCCATACAATTCCCGTACTTTTCGAACATATATTCGAATTTGTACATCCTTATTATATATATTATTTTTATCTTTGTCAAACATTTTCGAACAAATTTTCGAAAAAATTCTAAAAATATTTGATGTTGTAAAACCTGTCATTATACCGCTAAAATTTGCAATATACCCTACAAAATTCGCGGTATACCTCATAAAAATTGATTGCGTGCTAATTTTTTAGGATAAAAAACATACTCCTAAAAGGGGTATGTCTATTGTTTTGAAAAGCGCGAACCGCAATATGAGCAGCGCCATTCGTTATCAAACTCCTCGAGCCTGCCGCCGCAGTTTTTGCATCTATTCTCGACAATTTTAGGCGTTTGCTTTTGCCTTTCATTGGGTACAAGTTCGCTGCCATTGTACAAAAAGCCCGTAATGTACTTTTTATGTATTGCACGGTCGATTTTCTCTTTCACATCTTTTTCGCGCAGTTGGAGTTGGCTAGCAATCTCAGAGTTTTTAGTTAAATTTTCCTCGAGAACGGCATCCACGACCCGCTTTAGCGAACGCAAATTTCCATAGGCAATCCAAAGTAGCGGCATTCCGTAAAAGCCGAACACGACAAAGGCGATACCTATACCCATTACCGCCATATTATTCATAGCGCCCCAAATTATCATCGGGATACCCGCCACAAATGCGACACTAGCCACCACCGAAATAATCAGCATTTTGCGAATGTCGCGGTCAAGTTTACTCACATTTTTACTCATATAATTATTATAGTATAATTTAGAATTAATGTAAACTATTTTAATAGAAATTTATGACCAAAAAGGAGATAATTTTTCAATAGTAAAACTAGCAAAACTTTGCATAGTACCTCATTTTTAATAAAAAAAAGCGCAAAATTTCGCAAAATTTCACACTTTTTCGATGTTTTTTCGGTAAAAACTCGATTTTTTGATTAAAGTTTGAACTTGAGCAACGCTTGAGAAAACATATACTTAATTAAAAAAATTAAGTCCCAGCACTTAAATGCGAAGCGCCTAAGAGAACGCTTGAAACCCCTCATAGAGTTTCCGACTACAGCAAAGTTATCAAAATAGTTGTCTTGGCTATTTAGTAGCCATGTAGTGTCAAACTTGCTCCTTTTTCGCACAAGCCTGTAGTACATTTTTGCCGCATCGACTTCGATATACGACAGCGACTGGTAATCGAGTGCCATAATCTCATCGAATTTGACTAAAATCTGGTCTTGGAGAGGTTTTATATACTTTTCGTGAACTACGGCATCCTGCTGAATAGTGTCTAAAACGGGTTTTGCGACACTATTTACAACCTCGTAACCATCGGTACGACCGTGGTCAGCTCGGCAAATTTGCTCGTAATATCGTATATTGTGTGAATTTATGGAATTGCCCACTTGATGTTTATTATTTTTGTCGGTTAGCAAGCCATATTTATAATTCCCTTCGCTCCCTGCCTTAAATGCGCCGAGATAGTATCCAGTAATCGCGACTTTTGGACCTAAAAACTGGTGAAAAAAGTCCTGCATGGTGCCATTAAAGCCGATATCGACCAGCACAAGCCCTTGTTTAGCAAAATCTACACCAAAACTATCTAAATAACTCTTGAGTGCCGCGTGTTGTGTGTTTCTATGGCGGTCGTAAAGCATTTTAAAAGTCGGATTAGCCTTTAACTCGGCAAAAACCTTTGAGTTCTTAAACCTGTTAACCTTTTTGTCGATATCAAAATCAAAGTTTTTGCGCACGCACTCTATATCCTCTGCCGTAAAGCCAATACTAATTAAAAAATTGCGCACTGTGAGCCTAAATATCAAAGTATTGCTAAAAATGCGCTCAAAATCCTCCTCCTCTAATGATTTTAAGGTCGCTGCCTGCATTGAATTCCGTGAAGCGTAGAGATAATGGCTATTTATGGCTAAAAAGCACCCTCCGTACACTTTTTTGACATTTTCGCAATATTTGTCAAAAAGCTTCTTTAAAAACCAGCCTTCGCGAGATAAAAAGAACACATCGGTTTTCCCTGTAGCAACCAGACGCTCATACAGCCTTTTCGTAAACACATATAAGGGAAAGGCGCAATTTGAGTAGTTGTATTCCTTACCAAACTCCTGAAAAATCTTTTCATATTCTAGGCAATTTCTGCCCTTTTTTATGTATTTTTTTAGATTTTTATCACTTTTTTCGTATTTTGTGTGTACTTTTTTCGTACTAAAGCCCTTTAGGCGCGCTTTAAAGATATCACCGTAACCATTATCGCCAATTAGGAGAACGCTTCGGCCCTTTATGCCCAAAGTCTCTTTTAAGTGCGTATACATACGCCCGGTTAACTTAGATTTCATATAGTCGCAAGACACGAAAATGTCGGTAAACAAATCGCGAACCCCCAGAGCCTCGAGCCAGCGCGACAACACCTCTTTCCCGCAATTAAAATCGGACACGATATAAATCGGCTTGCCTGCCTGCTGATACTCACGAAGAGTGGCAATCGTTTCGGCGTTTAAGTACTGGAATTCCTGCTCGGTGGTGATATAGACCTCCATAGCGGTTTTAACAAACTCGGCAACATCCAAATTTATTTTACTCGCCAACTTTTCGCCGAGTATATTTAACACTTCCTCAAAGCGGTACTCGAGTTCGCCATGGTAAAACTTATGGTTTAATGCAAGGCGCGTGCGTATTTTTACAAAGCCATTATATATAATAGAAGGCTCGATTTGGTAAATTTTGCCCACATTTTCCGCCCAGCGGTACATCACCTCGGTGGGCGAAATTTTTCGCATTATTATAGTGTTAAAGCAATCGACTAATATAACTTTCTTTTCCATTGTAGACCTCGTGTGTAGATTGTTTATATTATATCGAAAATACAGTATTTTAGCAACTAATTTAAGATTTTTATTCATATTCGCGGTCAAAACCAACTTTTTTGCAATTAAATACCAAAAATCCACGCTTTTATCGCCAAATTTTACTCAAAAATATTATCAATTTCATTTGTGAAATATTGTCATTTGCTATATAATATAAATGCAGAATAGCTCCTGCGGTACAGAAGCGGTGCGTGGGCGCAGTGCCGATATAATGTAAATAAGGCAACACGCTTCGTGTGATTTTTTATGGTTAGTTTGAGGTTGTTTAAAGCGGAATAGATTCTTCAGTGCGTGGGCGCACCCCCGATATATGCAAGTTAAACTATGCACTTTAATGATTGTTTGCGGTTTGCTTGGATATTTTTTAAGAGGAATAGATCCTTCAGTGCGGGAAGCGTAGCTCGATAAAAGTAATTAAGCGGAATAGATCCTTCATCTGAAGGCTTCGCGGGTCGAGGCTCAGGATGACCCTAAAATATAGCGGCGTACCTAGGCACCTCGCTTTTCCCACCTGTATAGTATATTAGGAGCACTTGTGTGCTACCTAGTACCTCTGTATCGGGAGTGCGCATTCGCACTGCGGCTTCGCACCGCATTCGCACCGAGGTCGAGGTTCAAGATAGCCCAAATAATTTTAATATTAGGAAAAATAGTGAAAAATAAACGAAAACCCTTTTTTGAATTTATTAAAAAGATTTTGCGCCTCTTTAAACCCCGCCCACGCGTGATAAACGAGAATGAGACACTCGAGGATATGGCAATCTATATAAGTAATCACAGCGCTGCAAGCGGTCCTTTGGTATACGAGTTGTACTTTCCGAAAGCAATTCGATTTTGGGGTACTCACGAGATGTGCGGGAGTCTAGGAGCGCAATGGAAGTACCTCAGCACGACTTACTACCACGATAAAAAGCACTTGCCCAAGTGGTTAGCCAAGGTCGTAGCGACAATTGTATGCCCCTTTGTGCACGGGTTCTACCGCGGAATCAATATAATACCCACTTACCCCGATTCAAGATTACGCAACACACTAAAGTAAAGTTTTGAAGTGCTAGATAGCGGCCGCAGTATTGTGGTGTTTCCTGAAAACTCTACAGATGGCTATCACGATGTACTCAAGCAATATTTTGCGGGGTTTTATGTGCTGGCTCGGCAGTATTACCGAAAAACTAACACAAACCTCAAAATATACAATATGTATTACAGCCGCAAATATCGCACCTTAATGATAGCCAAAGCCACGACTTATCTCGACCTCGCCAGTCTCCACAAGTCCGATGAGGAAATCGCTGAAATGATGCGCAACCAAGCCAACGAAATGTACGCACAAATTTTGTCCGAAAGCAATAAAACATAAAGGAGTGAAAAAATGACCAAAACTTTACCAATTTCAATTATTATGTGCCTACTCTGCCTCGTTTTTGGCTTGTTTTTTGTAGGCTGTGGCAATACCCCGCCAGCAACCCCAACTCAGTATAAAATCACATTACCCGAGTCTACGCTCTACGACATCGAAGCTAATAAAACAACTGCAGCAGCGGGCGAAATAATTACCCTAGACATCGATTTAAACAGTGCCGCATACACGATTACCGAAGTGCAAGCTCTCGACATCGAATGCAAACTCGAAGATGGCAAGTACATCTTTACGATGCCCGACAACGATGTGACCGTAACCGTTTCTACCGCGATTCAGGAGATTAGTAGCGCTGATGTGTTGTCTTGGGCACCCAGTGCACCTAACCAAATTTCTGTTGCGCGCGAGGGCGACAACTACGCAAGCCAAACAATTTACTTCGATTTTAGTGAAAATGTAAACAACCCACAGTACGAAATCACCTCGACCGATGAGGCAATCATCCCAAATAGCGCCCTCGAGGTACACTTTATCGATGCCAATATGGGCTCAATGAAAAGTGGCGGATACCTAAACATTGATTTGACCCAAGTAACTCTTGGCGAGGCTTACCTAATTTTCCGCGTACATACGACTAGCGTTACCAATGTGGATGCGACCATCACTAAAAAGTTTACAGTAAAAGAATACGGCACTATCGAAGTCACGACCTGGACAAACACGCTAAACTTTGATTTGTCGCGCATTTTCGATAAATATAGCCAGGAAGGCGATGGCATAACCATAAACATTAGGGATAAAAACGCAATTTATGGTGCACCCGACTATTCCATTTCGCAAACCACGACTAGCGAGGATGAAACCATTACCATTAACTATGTACCGCACCACGCATACACGATTTCGGTAAGTTGTACGGAGTTAAAAGAGGATGGCGTGCATTATAACATAATCGCGGAGTTTGTGCTCGATGAAACGGTAGGCACTGGCAGTTCGACAACGGGCTTTAATCGCTACGAAAACGGCGAATTGCACTTTGTAAACAACGGCGCTAGCCTCAAAATCACGGTAAGGGAGAAATCTAATTAAATTAGGTATAATAATTTAAAACGCAAAAAAACAGCAGAAATGCTGTTTTTTATGTTATTTTTTAGTTTTTTCTATATATTTTATATTATTTCTATTTATCTCTATATTTTAATATTTTTTGCTCTAAAGCGGTCGCTTGAGTATAGGCATCGGCTAAAAAGTCTTTTGCGGTTGTCTTTGCTCCGATACGGTTAAAAAGTTCGTAATCGAGAGAAATATCAGGCACTTTTGCGAGACTAAATGCTATCTTATCCCAATCAATCGACCCGCGATATTTGGTTAGCGTGTGCTGGTCGGCGGTACCATCGTTGTCGTGCAGATGTAGCGCCCGCAACTTGTCCCCAAACAGCGCCAAGTAATCAAAGCCTCTATCAAAGCAATTGTTATGCCCAGCATCGTAGCAGTAACCTAACATCGGGCTACTCAAACGGCTCGAGACATCGAGTATAATCTGTCGGTCAGTCAAATTCTCGACAGCCAGCGGCAGCCCTATATCCTCGCACTCGCGTAGTATCTTTTGCATACGCCTCTCACCTACGCTCGAGTATTCCCCCACAAGGTGAACCACCAAACAGGTAAAGCCGTATTTTTTGGCAATCTCGAGGTCGAGTAGCATTCTATCGCGAATTCGGTCCCCCTCGGCGCCCTCTCTCCAAAACGCGGTCAACTCCTCCCCAGAGTCATAGCGCATATGCAAACTAGATAATTCTAGCCCCGTATCACGGAAAATTGCGACCTGCGAGGCAATATCTCCATTCTCGCAATCGAATTTGGGGTCGGCGACCGTAATTACCGAAGTAAAGCCCGCCGCCTTTATCATTTCGGCACGCGCCCTAGGCTCGACATCAAAGCCAAAAAAGAAAGTAATTCCTTTGTTCATTTTTTAATTCCCTCGTATATTAAAATTTCAAAATTTATCAATATAGTATCAAAAAATAGCAACTAAGTGGCGATTTTTTACCACTTAGTCACCTTTTTAATCCTCTTGTTGAAATTTTGTCTTGTAATATTCTATCAGTGCATCATCGCTAAAATACTCAATCCCCATAGCCGTACGCACGCGTTTTACAGTGTCTTGCGCCACGGCTCTAGCGCGCTCGCACCCTTTCTTTAATATATCGACAACCTCATCGATATGCGCCTCGTAATATTTGCGTTTTTCACGAATTGGGGTCAAAATCTCCTCTAAAATATTGAACAAAAATTTTTTGATTTTGACATCGCCCAAACCACCGCGGCGGTAGTGCGCCTTTATGTCCTCGAGGGAATTGTAACCCTCGTTTGGCAAGTACTTTTTAATATGCTCGGGCCTCATAAAGGCATCGAGATAGGTAAACACGACATTGCCCTCAACATGACCTGGCATATCCACCTTGAGATGCTCGGGGTCGGTGTACATATCAAATACCTTGTCGTGGACAGTGTTTGTATCATCGGAAAGGTAAATTGCATTCCCTAGGGACTTACTCATCTTGCCCTTGCCATCGATTCCAGGTAGGCGATAGCAGTCCTTTGAGTCAGCCAGCACTGGCTCAGCCTCGATTAAAACTTTCCCGTAAATATTGTTAAAACTGCGCACAATCTCGCGGCCTTGCTCGGTCATCGGCAACTGGTCCTCCCCAGTCGGGATGAAGTTTGCCATAAACGCTGTCGTGTCCGCTGCCTGGCTCACAGGATACACCAAAAAGCCCGCGGGAATACTCTCGCCAAAGCCTTTTTCCTTGATTTCCGCCTTAACAGTGGGGTTGCGCTCGAGGCGCGCAACAGTCACCAAATTCAAATAAATAACAGTTAACTCGCATAGTTCTGGCACCTGTGATTGAATAAAAATCGTGCTTTTTTCGGGGTCGATACCCACAGACAAATAATCGAGCGCGACCTCGAGTACACTTTTGCGGATTTTTTCGGGATTTTTCGCGTTATCAGTCAGCGCCTGCATATCAGCAATGAATATAAAACTCTGATACTTGCCCGAATTCTGCATTTCGACACGCTTTTTGAGGCTCCCGACCAGATGCCCTAGATGTAACTTCCCCGTTGGGCGGTCGCCAGTCACAAACACGGGTAAATTTTTAGCCATAATTATCTCCTTAGATATACAAAAATTCATACATTAAACACTCGATTATTTTAGCACAATTTTGAGACAAAATCAATAAAAAAAGCATTTCATTTGCGAAATGCCTGTAATTACATTTAAATTATATGCGAGATTTTCGGGCGCAAATAGTTGCGTACAACCTGCAAACTTATTAGAAATTAGCAACTTCCCCGCGCTTCAATACCCTCAAGACATACTAAAGTCTTTGTGTTAATAAAACTTATTTTAGCCGCTGTTATATATTTGTGCGCACGATTTACGCCTCCAACTCCTCAGTTTTCTTAACATTTGCGTAGACAATACTGCTCGCTAGCAAAAATTCAGCAGGATAATAAAGCACTAAACAAAGAGTGTGGAAAACGCCCGAGATGTCCGTAAACATCGAGAACAGCAACATTGCATCAGACAAAAAGAACAGCAAACTCCCTAGCATTATCCATATATTTTCAGCGCGGTAGTCACGATTAAAGACATTCGACACCGCCTTGCCTAGCATTATTGAAATAATCAGCGCATAAACGATTATCACTGGCAGCATTCCACGGAAGTCAAATATCGGCGGCACTAAGATTATCAACATCGCCACAGCAAAAATCGCGAGCGAAATCAGCACATCGCGCCAATTGATTTTGTAAAACAAGCAGTAAGACACGAAAAAGAATATATGTCCCACCGCAAACAAGATTGCCCCAGGGATAAAAGTAGCATCCTCGATTAAAAATACATCTCCCAAAAATGCAAAAATTAGCCCCACGACCATTAGATATTTATATAGCTTATGGCGCTCAACCACGCGGCGCTTTATAATATATGCTAAATTCGTAATTCCGCATAAGACAAACATTACGCTTGCCAAAATTTTGAATACATAGGGGTTGCCCACTACCATTAGCAAAATATCGAAAACCAAAATCAAAACTAAAAAAATTAGATTGATTATAAAGATTGGTTTGTTTTTTAACAAATTTTCCACTTTTTCACCTCGTAATTAGTGTAACACAAAATGCGCAAAATACAAAACAAATACACATAATTTTAAGATTTGTTAAAATTAAGCGAAATAAATGCAGTGCGGAGAACGCACTGCCGATAGATAAGTAAGGCTATTCGCTTTTAATATTATCTACGATTAGTTTAGAATGTTTTAAGCGGAATAGATCCTTCGTCTAAAGGCGCTGTAAGAAGGGCTCAGGATGACAGTGCTTTAAAAGTACCGCGGGTACGACTCACTACACTTATTGGGTGTGCGCCCACGCACCGCGGGTCGAGGCTCAGGATGCCTTCCCGCTCGCGGGAAGTCTGGCGCAAGAGTGCTTAGTACAATAAGAAATGAATAGTTTTGCGCCAGCCCAGTACCCTCTGCCACTTAAAAAGGAATAGATCCTTCGTCTGAAGGCTTCGTGGGTCGACACTCAGGATGACAAGTAAATGAAAAGTATCACGAGTACAACTTGATGCTATTTTCTTGTTGATACGGCTACGCACTTTCCTATCGGGTGTGCGCCTACGCACTGGCTTTCACTTAGATTTTGTGCATCGGGAGAACAAGATACAAGTAGTCCTCGCCCTCTTGCGGCACGATTACACAAGGGTGCACTGGGCTGCCGTAGCGAATTTGCACAAACTCATCCGAAATCACGCGCAACGCATCGGTGTACAACCTGCCGTTAAACTCGATTTTAAGGTCCGCGCCCGAGTGCGTGGTCTGGAGGTGCTCGGTAATGTTACCGAGTTCGCTCTCGCTGCTGATAACCATATCTTTGCCGGTGATATCGAATTTTACCACAAAATTGCGGTCCACACGACTCAACAACCCCGCGCGCTCAATAGTGTCGAGCAAGTGGCGGCGGTTAACATTAATAGTAGTCGTAAAGTCCTTTGGTAAAATCTGGCGGTAAGATACATAGTCGCTCTGCATACCCATTAGGCGCGTGAGTAACTCTGTGTCGCCTAGTTTGATTTGCAAGTGATTTTTTTGTGTGCAAATCTTAATCGGCTCATCAGCATCTGGGAGCAAACGCACTATTTCCACCAAGCAACGCGCGCTCACCACAATACCGAACTCAGCACTTTGGGAAACGGTGGGCTTTTTTACGAGCGCCATACGCACGCCATCAAGCGCAACCCCGCGCAACTCACCGTTCCCGACCTCGAGCAAAATACCCCTTAGCATTGGGCGCGAGTCATCTTGTGCAACTGCCACGCTCGCCTTGGTCACCAAGTCCTTGAAACTGTCGCTACGAATCTCGACAAACTCGGGGTTATCGAGAGTCTTTGCCTCGGGAAACTCGCTAGCATCCTGGCACTGGAAGTACGCATTGTTGTCCCCATAGGTCACATCTAGGGTCTTGTCGCGCAGGTTAAATTCAATCTGCTCGCTGCTGATTTTGCTAGCAAAGTCCGCAAAGAATTTTGCGGGAATTACCGCAACACCCGGTACGCGAACATCCGCCTTTATTACCTTTGTGATTGTGAGTTCCAAATCGGTACAAGTGAGAGTTAGCGTGTCATCCTCTGCTACCATTTTTACGCACTCTAAAATTGGATTGGTCGTGCGAACTGCTGCAGCCTTGACAACTTTCAACACTGCATCCGCTAATTCCAACCCTTGACAACTGAATTTCATTTTTCCACCTCGTAAGTTAGTATTTTCGCTACTATTATAGCAAAAACTCCATAAAAAAACAAGGCATACGCGCTAAAAAATTAGATTTTCTGCGCCCCACCAAATCGCAGGTTTTAAGGTGCGACTTAAGCCTTTTTTAAGCGGCGCGGAGCGCGCAGTGCGTGGGCGGTGCGTAGCCGCACACGCAATATATACATATTAAGTAAGGCTATTCGCTTTGAATGGTTGCCTACGGTTAGTTTAGAATGTTTTAAGAGGAATAGATCCTTCGGTGCG